>JBDRSF010000031.1:0-3214 GCA_043825135.1 Candidatus Magasanikiibacteriota bacterium | reverse complement strand
ATTTATTATCATTTCACCATCTGGTTTCATAACAATAGAACTTAGTTCTTGTGCTGCTGGATCATGTTGCGGCAAATCTTTTATTGATATGTCAATAAACTTATCAGGGCTATTTGGATCAATCCTAATCATACCTTTCTTGTTTTGAGTCTCAATAAGAATTACACCATCTGGATTTAAGATTACGCTTGATCCTATGTTTACTTGACCATTTTCATTGATTGTTTGTGTGAAATTATTTGTTGTGTTACCATCCTCGTTAACTACCTTAGCTTGATTTAAGCTTTCTATTTTAACACTATGTCTAGCAATACTTCTGATACAATCTGCTTTGGCAAGATCAAAAGAAGAATCTGCTGTTCTTCTATCAATATTTTCATCAAAATTTTCACTCCAATCCGCATCAGGATCTCTTACACCTATAGGAACAGAAAATAATGCCTTGCCATTCTTATCTTGAATAATGACATTTTCTTCTTCGATTGAAACCATTAAATGTCTTGTTGTACTAAAAGAATTATCCGCATCACTACGCATGGAAGTATAATGTCTGGCTCTATCTCTTATAAAGTCTGTGCTACCTTCTATTAAATTCATAAAACCAGCTTTAGAAATTCCCTCTGTGGCAGGTAAACCAGAAGTAGTAACCTGTTTACCATCATAAGACTCTCTCCAACCCCGACGACCACATACAACATCTATAGTCCCAGCACTTTTTTTCAAACCACTATATATATCACCTGGGCGATCAACCTGAAATACGATCATATTGTTATTACTGCCCATAAGAACTAAATCATCTCCCCTCTTTATAAATCTTGGTACTGATTCATATACAGATAAAGATTGTTCTGCTCCTGTTAAGGGATCAATATCATTAATAGTTGAATAGGCTGATTTTATATTTTTTTGTGGACTTCCAGTTTGATAAGAAACATATTCCATGGAATCAATATCTTCTTCGTTATCAGATTCTGAATTTTCTGCTTTTTCTGAATTTGACAAACCATCATTAAACTTATCTGATGTATTAATATAATTTACTAATTGGTTGCTTAATGGCTCTGAACATCTCCAAAGCCAAACACCAGAATAAATATTGTTTTCGTTATTTGATTCATATAAAACATAAACAGTTTCACCAATTTTTAGTGGAAGCTGTATAAATGGGTCTATTGCAGGATAAAATACAGATCCATCTGGGAACATAACATCTGAAAATGAATTTGATGAATTATAAACTGACGCCTTTACAGCATTTCGTGGACTATCACTATAAAACTTACCACCTTCAAAATCAATATCCAATACTTTTGCTCGTTGTAGAACTTGCCTGAACCCCATTGCCTTTATTAATTCAGGCAAAGAATTATACAGAGCCTGTAAAAACATATCACGAGCATTATCCCTTAATATTCCCTGCTCGTTCATTAAATCTTTAAGTGTTGGATATGCCATTTAAAACCTGTCTCCTGTTTCATGTTTTGTTTCGCGAAATTTTACTCTTGTTTTATCTACGACTGATTCAACCTTTTTATCTATTGCGACATTTGTTGGAACGTTTTCCATGTTATCTAAATCTTTAGTTAGTTCCTCAACTGACTGTCCTCTTCTAAGGTGTTCTATAAGAAATAGTTCAATAATTCTTCTTGTTTTAGTAAACTCACCAACCAATTTCTCAATAATAGATGCTTGTGCAAGGTAAGAATCTATCAATGATTTTATATTCATCTTTACTTCATTGTTTGATAATGCCTCTAAATCTTTAATGAGAAAATCATCAACACTCTTTTTTACAAGAGTTTCTTCGTTATTATTCATTAGATTCCTCTCCCTCATCATCCACTTTATCATCAACTTCTTTAGCAATTCTATCTAATAAATTATTCTTGTCTTCTTCAGTAATAGAATCATCAATATTATGTTCTGATAACAATCTCATTAAACTTAATAATTGATCATTAGATTTACTGGAACGCTCAAGATATTTTGCTATAGTTGTTCCTATCAAGGAATGATTAGATGAATCTTGTTTTAATTTCTTAACACCTGACTCATACAAAATTAAGGCTTTCTCACGATCTTCTTTGGCATTATCAAAGATTATTTCACATAAATCCTTTATAGTTATTTCACTCATTGTTTAATCCTCTCATATTGTACTATTAATTATGTTACTGTTCAATTTTTCTTTTGCTAAATTTTAAACAATTAATCTTCGTGTTCTTGCCATCTTCGGAAATATTGATATGATCTTCTAAATTTGTTAAGTGCTGCAACTATTTGTTTTGTATTTAACCCCGTTATTTCTCTTAAAAATAAATATACACTCTTCTTATTTATAATGTCTAAATTTACAGAATTTTCCATTAAGTATATTATACCATCTAAAACTAATTTTTCCCTATCTTTCTTATATTTTCTTTTCCATGCCCTAATCTCATCAAGAACAATGAAAAATTCTTCCAATTCCACAACGGTGTCTTCATGTGATGGTATTGTTTCTTGCTCTAAATTTAGGCTTGAAAATGTTTCCTGTGTGTTTGTCCTATCTACATATCTTATCTCCCTCTTCATCTTCTTGTTATACTTGTTTTGTTGAGCCAATAAATGATTTTTGGCTATTACATTATAATAAGAAAATGCCTTGCTGCCACGATCAGGATCAAACTTAGGTAAGCTTTCATAAAGAAATGAAACACAGTCATTCTTTAATGTTTCATAAGAAGACTGATCTCCCTGGTTAAATCTATAAATCATAATAATATTTTCAACTAACTTCTCAAAACCACTTCTTATTTTGTCTTCATATATTTTATGCTTTTTATCTACATTTTCTTCCCCATTAAACTGTACAATTGCCTCTTGAGTATTATAGTCAAAATAATCTCCCATTAATAAATCTCCAAAATTTAAGTTTTATCTCCCTTTTTGCGTTTCCCATAATCTGAAAAACGATCTGAAATAGATGAAACCATATCCCTTACCTTATTTACTGTTTCCACTATAAATTGAACCTCTGGAGAGCTTGTCGCAACTGGCATTTTACTAATCTTTTCTATTTTATTACTTGCTAATTCTATGTCACTACTTATATCCGATATAAAATCTTCTATTGCAAAAAGAAGTGATGATGTGTTATATAAGTACATATATAAAACAATATTAATAACTATAGAAACAATAAGAAAAATAGACAATAATATAATTGAAA
>JBDRSF010000030.1:0-2874 GCA_043825135.1 Candidatus Magasanikiibacteriota bacterium | reverse complement strand
CACCTCAATACCCTCGCAGGGGCCGGGTCCCCATTTCACGCCCGCGAGTTGCAGCCACTATATCCTGCGGTTGGATTTTTCTTGACCCCCAAGGCCGTTTGACCTATACTCCACTCTCGAAAAAGCGAGTTCTTATCACCTAACACGACACTTTACAGCATGACAATTGTTTAAAGAAATAGGAACCGTCCCCATTTTCTATTTTATATTTCTTCAACAATATATTGTGAGACAAGTTTTTTTGTGTCACTACCTAAGTTTAAGAGTAATATACCAATTTGATATTTATCTTGATATTTATCATCAGGTTTTACACAGCGAACTACCCGTGCTAATACATCAACGACAAAGTTTGGTATATTCAATTTTATTTGAAGATGACTGTCAAATGGTAAAAAATTTGTTGATTCAAAAAGTAAGCCAGCACCACTTAGATTTTTTGTATGTGTCATGACAGGTATATAACTCTTAAATTCTTCAGGACTTAATACTTTATATTCAAAAGAAAAATCTGCTGATATACGCACATATTCTCTTTTTTCAAATTCGTATAATTTTTTCTCAACGAATAATTTAACAATATTTTTGTCAAGTTTATCTTCGTTTGCTTGATTTAACAAAATTTCAATTGCTTTTTCAGATGATAAAGCAGATTTGTAAGGTCTGTCATAAGATACAAATGCATCATATATATCTACTACAGCTATTATACGCGCTGACAAAGATAGATCTTCCTCTTTTAATCCTAATGGATATCCAGAACCGTCAAGCCTTTCATGATGGCCTGCAGCTATAAGCGGTATGTCTTTCAGTTCAGTTGAATAATATATGTTATTTAGAATTTGTTTTGTATAAATTGCATGGTATTTCATTATTTCGTATTCTTCAAGTGTGAACCGACCAGATTTAAGAAGGATAGCATCAGGAATAGATATTTTACCAACATCATGTAATATTGCCGCATATTCAAGGAGTTTTAATTTTTCATTGCTTAAATTCAATGCTCTCCCGACATTTAATGAATATTGTGCAACACGTTCAGAATGACCTCTTGTCACAGGGTCTCGTGCATCTATAACAGAAGAAATTGTTTTGATAAAACTTTTGAATAAATTTTCAAGTTCAGCAGTTCTTTCTTTTACTTTTTCCTCAAGTGATGCTTTTTCTTTTTCAAGTTCTTCAGTTGTTTGTTTTAATTTCTCATTTGTCACCCCGAGTTCATTACGCTGAGTTTCAATTGTTTTGAAAGCTTCATCTAATCGTCGTGCCATCTTATTGAATTCCTCAGAAAAATCACCTATAAACTCCATTTTTTGAGTGAGATCACCACTTGCCATTCGTTTAGCTTTATAAGTAAAGTGTTTTAAACTAGATTGAATACTTTTAGCGTAGTGGTTAATAGCCATTTTTCCTACCGGTGGGTTATGCTCTAATTTTCCCTGTGAAACGGCATACATAAATTTTGAATGCTCCTCATATTCGCTTATAAATTTATTAAAATAACCTATCATCTGTTTCATCTCGTTGTCAGGATAATCTTCAGGCAAGACAACGGTAGAGGACTTTTCTCCTCTTAAGATTCTATAAAATGTTTCAGTTATTTTATCAATAATTTCTACTTCTACTTGAATCATGGCAATAACCTAAATGCTTTGTGATAGAGAAATAATGAATTCTTCTTCTAAGTAGCTAAAACTGAATAATGCGTAAATTTTACCGGAAAATCAACCTCTTATACACATACGCCCCAATCAGTTAAAGTATAAAAAGCTGCTCCAAAGATTGAGCTCGGCACGCCGGGTGTTGCGCTAACAAATTGTTTCAGCGGATGGCATAAACACCATCCGCTGAATTCCATGTTATCCTGATTTATTTTGATAGTTTTACATCAAACCGGCAAACTCTATCACCAGAACACCAGCAATCTATTTCTTTTACATCGAAGTCTTTACCAGTAAATTCATGTAAAATACCACCGATAAATCCTTCGTCATAGGTACAAATCTCTTCACCACAAATCGGCAAACCTGAGCAATCTAAATCTTCGGCAACTGATAGGGTGAATTTTAAATTATCTAAATCTGCATGCTCTACCCTAAGAACACAAATCTTCAAACTTTTTAGCGTTTCTTGAAGATTATCAATAAATTTGTTGAAGTCAGTTTTCTCAGTGATAACATTTTTAAAATAATTTTGTCCTGCTTCCTGACCTGCTTTATAAATAATCTCATCTGCCTTTTCTACGCCGAACTCTATGATAAGCACATCTCTAATTGTATACTGCATCAAGCGATACACAGTCACTTCCATTAAATTTCCAAGATTTGGACGACCTTCATCTACGTCTCCAAGCATACTCCACTCAAACATTGGTACATTTCTTTCTTCTTTAAACATTTTATTCAACTCCTTTCTATAGTTTTTAGAGCCTTTCAGAAAACTCTGAAATGCTTAATTGATGCGGGTTTCAGAGAACCCGTGTTTTCTTTTTCACCTCCAACCCCTATGAATTATTAACGGTGCTTGACACTGTGGCATTTTTAAATCCCAAAAACAACTGTCATACACTATCAAGCACCGAGTATAGTATTTCAGGAATATCTTTCAAACGCATAGCTTTTCTCCTTTCCGTTTAGTTATACCTAAAAGCTGCAAGCATTTATAACTAAATAGTTGACATCCTATTAATATTATAGTATATATGCATCATGATTAACTTAAGAGCGAGGCACTTCTATGATGCGTAAATACTATGTCACTTTTTCCGAGAAAAACCTCACCGGCAATGCAGGCTTGGTCCACTTAGGCCGGTTTGCCGAAAAACTCGGCATTCAGAAAATGCTCGACAAAACACTCACGATCCAGCGCGCACCT
>JBDRSF010000029.1:0-8178 GCA_043825135.1 Candidatus Magasanikiibacteriota bacterium | reverse complement strand
TAAGGGTCAAAAACAAGTAAAAAGACAAATTCCTTGGGTGTTACAAGCCACTTACAAAATCAAAACAAAAACACCGGAATTAACCAAGGTAGGACATTTCTAAATCCTTAAAAGTATGACATTTCTATTTCCCGTTGACATCTGTGGACAAAAACTTGACAGATGTTTAATTATTCTATATAATGTATTTACATTATGCTTTTGTGTTTTTTACATGAAAGCCCCGAGATTCCCCCGCAAGGGGGTTTCGTTTTTTTTATAAAAACTTTTTAATCAAAATCTTAATTTCTAACAAATTATCATTGGGTAAGATCTCCATAAGACGCAATAATCTCTTTTTATCCATTACCCTAATCTGCGATAAACTTATACAAAATTCTTTTCCTTCTTTTTTAAAAATATAATTATATTTATTTTTCTTTACTTTGGTTGATAAAGGTAAAGACCAAAATTGTTCGTTATTAAATTTTTTCAATATTAAAATAGATCTCTCAAAACCAGCATTTTTACCATTTTGTTCTATACCAACATTTTGACCAACACTTGCCCACCATATTTGCCCCTCGGAAAAATAAAAAGCTTTTTCTAAAAAATTAATTCTTATTTTAATCTTCACCCACTCTATAAATTTTTCCGCCACCTCCCTAATTATATTCATAAATTATTTTTATTATAAGTCACACAACACTATCTGTCTGTGTCGTGTTAAGTGTGTCGTGTGTCGTGCTATTCCGTTTTAGCTCTGTATTGAAGTGCCTCCGCAACCCCAGCACTACACCTCACTCTGTTCGGTGAGTGCGGGGCAGGCATGCTCTTATTCAGTTTTGGCACGATACTGAAGTGCCTCGGCAACATGCTCGGTTTGAATTTCTTCACACCCACCCAAATCTGCAATTGTCCGCGATAATTTTAAAATTCGATGATAACCGCGGGCAGATAAATGCATCTGGGTAACAGCTTGGCGGAGTAAATCAACTGACTGATCATTAAGCTGACAAAATTCTTTTATATCTTTATTTTTCATCTCACTATTGGTTTCATAGGGTGAATCTTTTAGTCGCACTCGCTGTCGTTCACGCGCTAACTCAACTCGTGCACGAATTTTATCAGACAACTCAGCCAATTCATCTTTGGAAAGCTTTTCAAATTTAACGCGTGGAACTTCTACATGCAAATCTATTCGGTCTAATAATGGTCCGCTAACTTTTTTTTGATAATTTGACACTTGCATTGGCGAGCAAGAGCAGGTGCGGTCTGGATCAGATGAATACCCACACGGGCATGGATTTTGACTGGCAACTAAAGTGAAACGAGCAGGAAAACTAAGTGTTCCTTGCGCGCGGGAAATTGTTATTACTCCATCTTCAAGTGGCTGGCGTAAGTTTTCCAAAACCAATCGCGGAAACTCTGGAAACTCATCCAAAAATAATACACCGCGATGTGCCAGAGAAATTTCACCCGGCTTTGGGATTCTTCCACCCCCTACAAGGGCCACCCCTGAGGCCGAATGATGCGGACTACGAAACGGACGCTCAGTTACCAATGGTTTATCATCAGGAAGTAAACCTGAAACCGAATAAATTTTTGTCACTTCAATGGCTTCATCAGTTGACATGCGGGGTAAAATGGAAGGAAGTGTGCGAGCAAGTAACGTCTTGCCTGATCCGGGTGGGCCTGATAGTAAAATATTATGCGCACCTGAGGCTGCGATCTCCAAAGCGCGTTTTACATATTCTTGACCCTTAACATAAGCCATATCCATTTCATACTCGGTAATTTCAAACCAAGAATTTATATCGGCTTTTTCTGCAACTTCAATTAATTTTTCACCTGTCAAATGATTTATCATGGCAGAAAAATTTTCCACCGGATAAACTTCTACATCAGCGATCAAACTTGCTTCCTTGGCATTAACCGCTGGCACAAATATTTTTTTGTAACCTGCCGAGCCAGCATAAATTGCCAGCGGTAAAATTCCATTGGTGTGGCGTAGACTGCCATCCAAAGCTAATTCACCAACAAATAAACTATCAGTCAAATCAATATCCATATCATTCAAACCAACAAACATGCCCACCGCCATGGGTAAATCATAAGCCGACCCCTCTTTGCGAACATCAGCCGGGGCAAGATTTATTAAAATACGATGACCATTGGGAAATTGCTGACCACTATTTTTCCAAGCCGCTCGAATTCTTTCTTTGGCTTCTTGAATTGCTGTATCTGGCAATCCCACAATAGTAAAACCAGGAAAGCCCTGGCCCATATCGATTTCAACAGTAATTAATTCACAATCTAAACCAAGAACTGAAACTGAATTTATTTTTTTGAACATAATACAATAGTCAAAAGTCTAAAGTCTAAAAGTCAAAAGTTTATCCCGCCTCGAAGCGGGATCCCGCTGTGGCGGGATAAAGTAAAAATCTTTAGAGACTTTAGACTTTATGGACTTTTGACTCTACCATTATACCACACTCACGAAAAAAATTATTTTTAAATTAAAAAACAACTCACTTTTTTTGAGTCGTGTTATGTCCCGCCGTTGGCAGGGATCCTCCGCCTTGGGCAGGAGTCCGTCCGAATAGGCGGACCGTCCAAAGGCGGGATGTGTCGTGTGTCGTGTAAATATTTTATAAACCTCCATTCATCCTTTTCCTCTCGTTACTCACCAAAACAAGTAACCCCGCCCCCACCACAATCATCACATCTGCCAAATTAATTACCCCGGTCAAAACTCGTAAATAATCAATTGTCACCCCAAACAAAACACGATCAATAAAATTAGAAATCGCACCAGCAAAAATTAAAAATATTCCTAAATAAAAAATTGATTGCGCTCGCCCTGAGCTCACGCCGAAGGGTCTTTTTTTCTTATTTATAGAATACAAAAGTCCTAATAAAATAATCGGTGTCACAATTATAATTAACCAATTGGGAAACGGCAAAGAAAATGCCACACCAGAATTTTCAAAATACTCCCACCCCAAATATTTTTTCCAAACATAAAAACTAACCTCAGAATTATTTCTCGCAAAATATTTCAAAACCTGATCTAAAAATAAAAAAAATCCACTAATAAAAAAATAAATTATTAAGTGGATCTTATTTTTCATAATCAATCACATTCGTGTTTAATTCGTTTAATTCGTGTCCAATTCGCGAGACACTAGGCTTCTTCTGTCAACGTCTTCTTGCAACTAACACACGCACCCGAAGTTGGTCTGGCCATTACTCTTTTTTCATCAATCAACTCATCGCAATATTTGCAAATCCCATAAGTCCCCTTTTCCAAACGATCCAAAGACTTGCCTACATCGCGCAATTCTTTTTCTAAAGCTATTTCCAAAGGTTTGTTAGCAGTATATTGGGCAACCTCTTGAGCATTCTCATCATCTTTGTCGCCATATTCTGGATAGGTGGCATCATAGTCACCTTCTCCATGCTTATTTTTTGTAGTAAATTTTGCCAACTCATTGGTGAGTCTTTCTTTCTCAGACAACAACAACTCTTTTATCTTTTTGATAAAAACTTGGTCATGAGCAATCTTTTTCTTAATCATATAATTTAACTTAGGTAATTACAACTTTATTATACCAATTATACTAGAAAATGCAATATTTGGCAAGAGCAACCACACAAAAACACTCTTGTTTATTTCATTTTATCTAAAATAAAAACTTTTTAATTTTAAACTCACTATATTTAAATCATGATAATAATACAAATATTTTTTCTTTAGTAGAGGTGTTTTTGTGTTTTAAGACCCGCAAGGGTCGAGTGTTTTGAGCCCGAAGGGCGGGTGTTTTCGTGCTTTTGTGTATAAAAAAAGGCGATTAACGCCCTGGGTATAATTACGGCGAATCGCCTTTTATATCCCAGAGAACCGGCCTTTCAAGCGATCTAAGGGCTAATTAGACGAGCGGTATTAGCGCTCAGATCGCTTGATAGACAAGCTGTCCTTTGGGACAGGTGTCGCCCTTCTACCACCAGATGGTGTGATATCTCCGGCACTAAGGCGTAAGCACATAGCGCATTATGGAGAAGCACCGTTTCGAGCTGGCTTCCACTTATTATATTTCCACTCACTTGTTTTTAACTTTTGTTTTTGTTTAAGCCCTTAGATAGTGGGATTGGTATAGAGTGAGAGTGAGCTCGAAATAGAGGTAGTAAAAAGGGGAGTGTTCGCCCCAATTGAGTTGGGAGGAACAGTTCCTAGTTTTGAATGATCTATATATATTATAGCACATTTTTACACTTTTGTCAAGGGGGTGTGGATAAGTACCTATTTCTTTGCTAAAATTAGCCAAATTTTAACCCCTTTTAGTAATAAAATTTGTATAGACAAGTCTATACTTTTAGCTTAATATTTTTAAAATATTTTATTAATAAAAAAGTTATCCACAATTAAGGCTACTTGTCCCCAGAGTTATCCACAATGTATAGAGTAGTGTATACAATTTTTACTAAGAGTTGTGGAAAAATAGGTGGATAATTACATTTTTTAACTAATTTTAGCCTAATTTTTCAATACTTATCCACTGTTTTACCCATTTATCCACTGTTTTGTACACATTTGTATAGAATATTGTATACAAAAATTGATATACACTCATGAACACATATCCAACAATTTCCAAGTTTCTTTGATATCCTCTTTGTCTATTATCTCAAGGGTTAGAAAATTACTATAATCTACTTTCTGCAGAATAGATATAATATCAAAAATACTTACATCGCCTTTCTTGTTAAAACCGTAATGACTTTTCCCATGCACTTTTGCATTGTGAATATGTATATTTTTAATACTTTCTTTATACTCACTAATAAAATGACCATATTCTATTTCTCCATTTTGAATGCAATGTCCAATATCTAAGGTAAAAAGAGAAGATGTCATACTTTTTTTAATATTTCCGATTTCGTGAAGAGATGCCGGATAACTAACTGTCACACCTCTTTTATTAGACAAATTTTCAATTACCACATCAATTCTATTATCTGCATACTTGATTAAATTTTTTATATTGATCAAAAATTGATTGTTTACTTCATCTTTTTTACAAAAAAATGGATAGGATCCTCCATGGACTGTAATAATGCCCGCACCAAGCTCAACAGATATATCAATAGCTCTTTTAATGGTGTTAACACTTGCTTTGTTTACGTTTTCATGTATAGAAAGAAGAGAAAGATTTGTAAATGGACCATGTACGATAAGCCTGTATTTAGATAATTTTGATATAAGCCATTTGATATTCTCTTTACTCAAATCTAAATACTCAAGCCATACCTCAATGTGCCCAACATTTTCTAATTGATCAATAAATTCTATTTGTTTTTTCCAGTCATCAATATTATCATTTAAAATATTGATAAATAAGCCTGTACTAAATTTCATATTTTTAGCTTTCTTGAAACATTATTAGATCTTTTTTCTGACATAAGTATTTCTTAGATATTAATTTAATATATCAAGAACTTATTATTAATTCATCTTTGTATAAATAATATCAAAAAACCACTTAATTGTAAAGAAGTTTTATCATTTATTTACCAATCAACACCGGCTCATTATAAAAGCCACCTCACTCGGTGACTTATTCCCTGCCTCGCCGGCAGGCAGGCTTACTCTTTATTCCTTTTTTACGTACTCACATGAAAATAAACTACCCCAAACCACAAGGGTTCAAGGTAAATATCACCATCAACATCCGATGTGGAAATAAACCGTATCCCCATCTTCCACCACATATTCTTTACCCTCCAGACGCAGTTTTCCACTCTCCTTAATCCCAGACCAACCACCAAACTCAACAAAATCTTCCCATTTGCAAACATCGGCCTTGATAAAGCCTTTTATGAAGTCAGTATGAATCACACCGGCTGCCTGAGGACCTTTGGTGCCTTTTTTAACTGTCCAGGCGCGTGTTTCTGGCTCACCTGAAGTCAAAAATGTTACCAAATCAAGCAATTTATAACTTTCAATAATTAATTTATCAAGACCAGACTGTTCCATGCCGAGTTCTTTCATGTATTCCTTCGCATCTTCGGGTGACAAGTCAGCCAATTCAGATTCCAATCTCGCACTAATTTCTATTTGACCAACAAGACAATCAATCGCCAATTCGTCGGACTTTATGGACTTTAGAGACTTTATGGACTTTTGACTTTCATCAACATTCACCACATACAACATCGGCTTCATAGATAATAAGTGTAAATCACGCACAATCTTCACTTCATCTTCTGTATATTCTAACAAGCGCGCCGGTTTACCAGCTTCTAGTTGCTGATAAATTTTTTCTAATACATCAATTTCCTTTTGTGCTTCTTTTAGAGCTGAACCTTTGGCATTTTTCTTTGTCTTTTCTAAACGAGATGAAACTGTCTGCCAATCAGCCAAAATTAATTCTAAATTTATTACTTCAGCATCATCTTTTGGATCAACTTTATTATGAACGTGTGTCACATTACTATCAGCAAAGGCACGCACCACCTGAACAATCGCATCAGTCTCACGAATATGTGATAAAAATTTATTTCCTAAGCCTTCACCTTCTGAAGCACCTTTCACCAGCCCAGCAATATCATAAAATTCGATAGCAGTAGGAATTATTTTTTTGGACTTTGATACCTCGGCAAGTTTTTGCAACCTTTCGTCAGGTAACTCAACAACACCAACGTTTGGTTCGATGGTGCAAAAAGGATAGTTCTGCGCATCAGCCTGCTTACTACGAGTCAATGCATTGAACAAAGTAGATTTTCCTACGTTGGGTAACCCAACAATTCCGAGTTTTAACATAATAGGCCTATTTTAAGCTTTTTTTTAAATTTTGTCAATAAAAAAGATTCATGTGATAGTAAAAACCTGGGGGTTTGGGGGTAAAACTGTTTGAGCCCCCAGTGTATTGTCAATGATTAGTTACTTAGTAGCTATGGGGCGAGTTTTTTACCCCCAAAACTTGGCGCCTGTCCCGAGCGTAGCCGAGGGATTACTTTTTGGTTACAAAAAGTAAAAGCACCATATAATCGTATTTCCCAAAAGCATCAGATATATTAAAATCCTCTTAACTGAAATAAAAAAACAGGTCAAATGACCTATTTGTGGACCCTACGAGATTCGAACTCGTGACCTCTTGCATGCCATGCAAGCGCTCTAACCAGCTGAGCTAAGGGCCCGTTTTAAAATTTAAATTTTTAATTTATGATTCGGAGACATTATAATAAAAAACATCACATTTGTCAATGGAGAAAAGGTGGGCCGAGTACAGAAGACTCGGCCCGGTGAGATTGTGATGGACAGTCAACCATCATCCGTGATCCATACCCCGGTAAAGAGCAGGGAATCAACATTGAAACGATGGATTTTATACTGCCCAGCTTTAAGCCCACATACAATGATGCGAATCGCCACCATCGGGTCAACATCTCCGCAGGTGTAGACCACGAACACAGCTCGACCCGACTCGGGCCAGGTGTGGTTGCCAGCGTGGGATTCCGCAAGGATTGAGGTGGTGCTGACGCCAGAGGGAATGAACTGCACCGATTGGGTCTTGAGAACAGTCGCCCCTGCCTCACGACAGGCTCTGGCCGTCAGACGAGTGATCTTCCGACGGGAGTTGAGAATCTGAGGGTCACAACCCTCAAACAACACCACAACAGCAATACCAAGCTTCTCGTGCATTGTACCCTCCTCTCCGCTCAAAGCGGATAAAAAAGAACAGAAAAAGATTAACACCATTATAAACTTTTTACAAAATTTTTCAATACAAAAACCGCCCAAAATAAGAGCGGTTGTGTATAACTATTTTAAAAACTAATTCATTATTTCTTTCCTCAATGAATACCCCAACAAAACTCTAATTAAAACAATTCCACCCAAACGTAAAATATCACTAAAATCGGTGGCAACTGTAGCCAACAAAATATCAGCGGCAATTACAAACTCTAAACCAAAGATAATTCTTTTGGTCAGTTCTGCCCTAACTTTATCCATTGTAAAATTGTGTGTAGGTAGTTTAAACAAAGCAATAAACACTGCGCCGGCCACAAAAGCCAAACCAATATATTCTATTAAAATTCCAACAACTTGTATTATTGAAATCAAAGCGCTGTTTTGAAGTAATTCTCTAATCATACTTCCTAATATTAAAATATAATATTTATATTATACCATAT
>JBDRSF010000028.1:0-15620 GCA_043825135.1 Candidatus Magasanikiibacteriota bacterium | reverse complement strand
GGAGGGGGTGATTGGAAGTTATTTAAGTGATGTACTCGAGTCATTGCGAGGAAGCCGATTCGCATCGGCTGACAAAGCAATCCCATTGTCCAACTTAGATTGTGGAGCTTGTCCCGAGTGGGGGCGAGGGATCGTCGCGCGAACTCCTCCTCGCAATGACAGGGTGGGTTTACCTTTGGGAAACCTAACTTCGCAACTTTTTGCCAATATTTACATGAATGAGCTCGATCAGTTTACTAAGCACAAATTAAAAGCAAAATACTATGTTCGTTATGCTGATGATTTTGTTTTTGTGTCTCACGATAGGAAATGCTTGGAGATAATATTAGAAGACATACAAGATTTTTTAATTGAAAAATTAAAATTAATATTACATCCAAATAAAATATTTTTACAAACCACAACATCAGGTATTGATTTTCTTGGTTGGAAACATTTTGAAGATCATCGCGTCTTGCGAAAAACAACGCAAAAAAGAATGTTTGTGAGAATAAAAAACCATCCAACCGAAGACACTTTGAATTCTTATTTGGGCTTAGTTAAACATGGAGACGGATTGAAATTGAGAGATGATCTGTTGAATGATTTTTGGTTGAATGTCACTAATGGCAGTTAATTCGGTTAGTCTTGAAAAATACTAGAAAATAGTGTATGCTTATACTAATCATGCGGAAACAGATATGACAAAAATAATCACAAAAATTAGAAAAGAATTGCGAGAAAATTCAGATAAAAAATATGCCAGTAGTATTAATCGTTGGTATAAAGAACCAGTTAAGTTTATGGGTGTGAAAACCCCGACTGTTAGAAAAATAGCTGAAAAATATTGGCAAGAAATTAAGCATTTGGATAAAAAGCAGATATTTGGATTATGTGAGGAATTATTAAAAGGCAATCAACAAAATGCTTTTGATGAAGAAGCGACAATTTCTTATGCTTGGGTATATAAATTAAAAAATGAATATTCAAAAAGCGATTGGAAAATATTTGAACGTTGGTTAAAAAATTATGTAAGTAATTGGGGTAAATGTGATGATTTTTGTACGCATGCTTTTGGCGAATTACTTTCGCAGTACCCGGAATTTGTTCCAGTAGTAAAAAAATGGACAAAGTCAAAAAATCGTTGGGTACGTCGAGCTTCGGCAGTGATTTTTATAAAATCAAATAATACTTATCATACTGGCAAAAGTAGTTTACAAGATATTTTTTATATTGCCGACGCTTTACTTTTAGATTCTGATGATCTAGTACAAAAGGGTTATGGTTGGATGCTAAAGGTAGCTTCGTTTGGCCATCAAAAACAAGTTTTTGAGTATGTGATGAAAAATAAAGATAAAATGCCGAGGACAGCTTTGCGATATGCGATAGAGAAGATGCCAGATGGGATGAGGAAAAGGGCGATGGCGATGGGATAGGTGTCATTGCGAGGAATGTGAAACAATGACGAAGCAATCCCATACTTTAATTCTTCAGTTAGTGTATTTAAGGCTGGGATTGCCACGTCCCGATGCGAATCGGGACTCGCAATGACAGAAATCAATGGGCAATATCTAAATAATTAGAGATTTATGATGACTAATCTAATAGTATTAATTCTACTTCTCATCCTCTCCGCTTTCTTTTCGGCCTCTGAAGTTGCTTTTATTAGTTTGACTGAAGCTAGAGTGGAAACAATGGTTAGGAGAAAAATTAAAAGAGCCGTTCTAGTTAAAAAATTAAAAAGTCGTCCGAGAAGATTATTAATTACAATTTTAATTGGTAATAATATTGTCAATATTGCGGCTGCTTCTTTGGCTACAATTGTGGCAACTGATTTTTTTCAATCAGCTGTTTTGGGAATTACAACCGGCATTATGACGCTACTGGTTTTAATTTTTGGTGAAATCCTTCCCAAATCTTATGCCGGAAGTCATGCTAAAAAGTTCGCTATTTTCTCGGCTCCATTTTTATATCTTATTGAAATTATAGGTTGGCCGATAATAATTGTATTTGAGTGGTTAACTAATTTTTTAACTGGTAAACATAAACCGGAAAAAGTTAGTGAAGATGAATTAAAGGCAATGGCACAGGCTGGGCAAAGACAAGGGACGATTGAAAAAGGCGAAGCTCTTATTTTAAATCGTTTGTTCCAAATGAATGATGTTACTGCTAGAAACGTAATGACCGAGAAAAAAGAAATTAATTATTTAAAAGATAATATTTTTATAGATGAAGCCGCTGATATAATTTTACAAAATCCTCATACCCGTTTCCCAATTATTCATGATAGTTTAGATAACGTGGTTGGATTGGTTCATTCCCGCGATGTTCTAGCTGCTTTTAATGAAGATCATGAGGATCGTTCTATTAAAAAAATTATTCGTCCAATCTTAAAAACAAAAACAACCACAAAGATTGATGATTTATTACGCAGATTTCAACTGCGAAAAATCCATATGGCAATTGTTCAAGATGTTAACAAAAAAACCAAAGGTCTCGTTACTCTAGAGGATGTTTTGGAGGAATTAGTAGGGGAAATTTTTGATGAGTATGATTTGAGTGAGGAGTAATTAATCAAACAATGTTATAGTAATTTATTATCAATTATCATTTATCATATATCATTGATATTTTTTGTCGGAGTTGATAAATGATAGATGATAAGTGATAATTTTTAGAAAAATATGTTAATTAGATTACAAAAATATATTGCCGATCAGGGAATTTGCTCACGTCGCAAAGCTGAGGTTTTGATTGCTGATGGGAAAGTGGAAGTCAATGGCGAAGTGGCAAAAGAAATGGGGATTAAGATTGATGTTCAAAAAGATAAGGTGGTAGTTTTGGGCACTGAAAGCCGAAAGCCGAAAACCAAAAGCAAAATATATATTGCCATGAACAAGCCGGTTGATTTTATTACCAGTTCTAGTAATGATCAAGGTCAATCAGTATTAGATTTGTTGACCGTAGAAAATTTTTGGAAACCATATAAACCAAATATAAATTTTCGTGTTTATCCGGTTGGGCGATTAGACAAGGATTCAGAAGGTTTGGTTTTGTTGACTAATGATGGGGATTTAACAAATCAATTGACCCATCCAAGTTTTGGTCATGAAAAAGAGTATGAAGCGACCCTAACAGATAAATTAACAAAAGATGTTAAGAAAATTTTGGAGGGTGGTATGGATATTGGCGAGGGTGAATATGCTCAGGGAATAAAGATAATTAAAGAGTTTAATAAAGGTAGAAGATTTATTATTACTATAATTTTGAAAGAGGGTAAAAAAAGACAAATTAGAAGAATGTTTGGCAGGTTGGGTTATGATTTGCTTAGTTTGAGACGTTCTAGAATTGGCAATTTGAAATTGGGTACATTGCCAACAGGTAGGTGGCGTTTTGTAGATAAAGAGGATATTGTTTAGGGTAGTGTAGTTGTCTGTGGATACCTGTTGACAATTCTCAAATTATGGTATACTATTATTAACCAGTAAGTAATAAAATGTGTCATTGCGAGGAATCCCGATGCCTGCCTGCCGGCAGGCAGGAAATACGGGGTGACGAAGCAATCCCAGACTAGTAGCAACGTTGCTGGTACACTGGGATTGCTTTGTCGTCGCGCGAGCTCCTCCTCGCAGTGACACTTATCTTTTTAAAATAGTATGGAGGATAACAAACCAAATACAAACACATCAACGCCCGAACCCAGAAAGCTTTGGTATAAAACAGGTGCTGGAATTACTTTTCTTAGCGTAATTTTTGTAATTATTTTATCAGCTACTGCGTTTGCTGGTATGGTGGGTTATTATGCTTGGCAATTAAAATATGGAGACGCCGAACAATTGGTAAAACAGTTTTCTACAGAAAGTTTTAGTCAAGATCCTGGTTTGGCAACTATGGGAATAGAAAATCTAGAACAAAAAGATGTAAGTCAATATATTAGAGATTTTGATCCAGTTTTAGGTAAGAGTGATAACCCTATTACAATAGTTAGTTTTATTGATTTTGAATGTCCTTATTGTCAAGGGACTTATTTAACTTTTAAAAATGTCATTACTAAATATGAATCTTTAGTAAAGGTAGTTTTCAAACATTTACCTTTGGAAAATTTACATCCCGGAGCATCATTATCTGCCCAAGCATCAGCTTGTGCTAATGCTCAGAATAAATTTTGGGAATATTATAATATTTTATTTTTAGATAGTGATCATAGTCAAGATAATCTAATTAATTTAGCTAGTCAAATTAATTTAGAACCTCAATCTTTTTCTGCCTGTCTAGATAGTGATGAATATAGAAATAACATAAATAAGGATTTGACTGATGCAGTTGAACTTGGTTTAGTTGGGACCCCAACCTATTTTGTTAATGGTTACAAAATGGAAGGTGCTTTAACTCCAGAACAATGGGATCAAATTATTTTACAAGTTTATAATAATTAAATTTATGTTTAAAACATATAAAAATTTTTTAATCTTGTCTGTTTTTTTGTTTGTAATTACTTTGTTTTTTCCATTTTCGGTTCATGCGTCTATAGATCAGCGTTGTTGGCAAAGAGAGTCTTGTGAGGGTGGTAATGGTGTCTTTTATGGTCCTACTTCAGAAACAATAGCAGCCTGTGGCAATTTAGCAAAAGATCCTTCTGGTAAAGATGTCGGTTTTTGTACAGCGACCACCCAACCAGTAACTCAAGTTGGTTTTGGTGGAGAGGGTGCTGGAAAAAAAGTTTTTGAGAATTTTGGTAAATTTATCCAATGGATTTATCGCTACGGAGTTATGACCGCCGGACTTTTGGCTATGGTAATGATAGTGGTGGCAGGTTTACAGTGGTCTACTTCAGCTGGTAGTCCCGAAAGAATTGCCTCAGCCAAAAAAAGAATAGCCGGAGCTCTTATGGGTTTGTTTGTAGCTCTGATGTCTTATTTTATTTTAAATACAGTTAATCCTTATTTGGTTAATTTACGTATGCCTCAGGTTTGGAAGATAAATACCATTGGTTTAGTATCACCATATTGCGATGAAGTTGAAGGTGGTAAAAAATTAGCAACAGAATTAAGCGGACCATTTACACTTGAACCAAAAGAGGGAATATGTGGTACAAATTATTTTGTTGAAGGTGGTGGCGAGGTTACTTGTCAGGGGACATATTGTGAGGGTAGAAATGTTTGTTTGCCTTTTGGTGTCGATTCTACTGGTAAAAAAACAGGTCCTAAATGCGATGATAAAATTTTATCTATTCATTATATGGCAGATTCTTCTGCACGGACTTTTTTTACTGCAGCATCAGGTGCCTTTCAAAACGCTGCCGCAACTGCGGAAGCTCTGTTTACGGACAGACTAAATGAGCCTGATTGGCTAGATAGGACCGCTGAAGACACAAAATTGATAGTTATGTGTGAAAGTAGTGATACTAAATTGTATTTTGATAAATTTGTTGAATTTGAAGATAATGCCTGGTACTGGACGACAATAAAAAAAGATCAGAATGGTAATGATCTTCCTTATTATGAGTATTTATTGCAGTATGATTCACTATCTCTCCAACAAGGTATTAACGGTAAATATAAATGTGAAGATCAAAATGATAAAGGAGTTGGTTTTTTTATTAAAAATGATTTAAATCTGGATTTACAGACATATGATATAAATGCATATATATCTTCAGTTCCAAAAAGTAAGAGATTGTTGCAGGCAAGCCGACTTAATGGTGTGCCAGGAGGTTTTTGGTACATACCTTTTGCGATTTTTGAAAAGAAAAATCATTTTTTTGAGCTTAATATAACAGGTGATATGATAAATAACATGGTTCACAGTGCTTTTTCAGAACCTGCAGTCGGTAAGAAAGCTAAAGGTCAAACAGCGAATAATTTTTGGGGGTATGTTGGTGATAATGTCAGAAATTTTTGGGGTATTATAGTAAAAGAAGTTGTAGAAGTGGTTACTTAAAAAAATTATAAATAATGGAGTTTGTCTTTAAGGTAAATTGTATATAAAATTGACATAACTATGAGTAACAAAATAATAATAAAAAATGCCAGAGTTCATCCCAGCACCACAAGGGTGCGGGGCAAGCAATCTAAATGTTTATGAGTAACAAAATTAAAATCACAAACGCTCGGGTACATAATCTCAAAAATGTTTCACTAGAGATTCCAAAAAATAAATTAACAGTCATTACTGGACTTTCCGGATCGGGAAAGTCCTCTTTGGCTTTTGATACAATTTATGCCGAAGGTCAGCGCCGTTATGCCGAGAGCTTGTCTGCCTATGCTCGGCGTTTTATGGAACTTCAAGATCGGCCTGATGTGGATGAAATTTCTGGTCTATCACCAACTATTGCGATTGATCAAAAAACTGTTTCACAAAATCCCCGTTCAACTGTTGGAACTATTACTGAAATTTATGACCATTTGCGTTTGTTATTTTCGCGAATTGGCATACAACATTGTCCGGATTGTAATTTGCCAGTAAAAAGCTACAGTTTAGGAGAAATTACTGAAGAGGTTAGAAAATTGGGACGTAGTAGTAATGAGCTTTTGATTTTATCACCAGTAGTTAGAAATAAAAAAATAAGACACAAGGATTTATTAAATCATTTGGAACAAACCGGTTATGAAATGGTGAGGTTGAATGGTTTTGTAATGAAGATGTTGGAATTTAGTAAATATAAAATAGATCCAGAAAAAAATTATTCAGTTGATATTTTAATAGGCAAGATTACAGATATAAAAAAACAAGATATTAATTCTATTGTAGATAAAGCGGTAGATTTATCAAATGGCGAAGCTTTAATAGTTGATGAAATTAGTGGTGAGGAGCATGAATTTTCAACTTCGGCTCTTTGTGGTGAGTGTGGTAAAAAATTTGATCCAGTTGAAGCTAGAAGTTTTAGTTTCAACAGTCCTTATGGTGCCTGTCCACGTTGTACTGGTTTGGGAATCACACTTGAGGTTGATCCTGAACTTACAATTCCTAATCCACGCCTCACATTAGCCGAAGGAGCTATTCAGCCTTGGACTAGAATAGTAGGTAATCAAAATTTTTATCATAATCTATTAACCGAAGTGGCGAGACTGCATGATTTTTCCATGCACAAACCAATAAATACTTTACCAGCCAAAATAATGGATTTGATTTTTTATGGCACTGACGGTCAGATTTATGAGGTTGGTAATAAAAAAGTTCGTTTTGAAGGCGTGGTACCAAATTTAACCCAGAGACATGCTGAAACTGATTCAGAATATATTAGAAAAGAAATAGAACAATATATGCATGAGCGAGTTTGTTCGGTTTGTAAGGGTCGTCGTCTCAAAGCTGAGTCTTTAAATATAAAAATTGGAGATTATTCTATAGCTGATTTTGTAGAAATGAGTGTGGAAGAAGCCGGATTATTTTTTGGTCAATTGGATGGTATGAAAACAAAAGTGCCAGTTGTTTTTTCCAAAAATGAATCAGTAGTTGCTTTGCCAATTATAAAAGAAATAAATAAACGCATAGCTGATTTGCTCAGAGTTGGTTTGTATTATTTATCATTAGACAGATCAGTAAATACCTTGTCTGGCGGTGAGGCTCAGCGTGTTCGTCTATCTACTCAGCTTTCAACTGGATTAACTGGAGTTATTTATATTTTGGATGAGCCGTCTATTGGTCTTCACTCTAGGGATAATGATAAATTAATAGATACTTTAAAAACTTTGCGTGATCAAGGCAATACTGTGATTGTGGTAGAACATGACCAGAGTATGATTGAATCAGCTGATTATGTGGTAGATGTCGGTCCAGGAGCGGGTGAGTATGGTGGAGAAATAATTGCCGTTGGGACTCCAGCACAAATAAAGAAAAATATTAAGTCTTTGACAGGTAGATATTTGGTTGGCAAAGATAAAATTTTAATTCCTAAAAAATTACACAAAGGTAATAATAAAAAAATTACTATTATTGGAGCCAAAGCATTTAATTTGAAAAATATTGATGTTGATATTCCTTTGGGTAAACTCATCTGTGTTACTGGTGTATCTGGTTCTGGAAAATCAACTTTAATTGATGGAATTTTAGGTAAAGCTTTGTCTAAACATTTTTATCGCGCCAAAGCCGAGCCGGCTGAACACAAAAAAATTAAAGGTTTGTCTAATATAGATAAGGTTATAGCTATTGATCAAACTCCAATTGGCCGAACACCGCGATCAAATCCAGCAACTTATACAGGTGTGTTTAGTGCGATTCGCGATTTATTTACGGCTGTACCAGAAGCTAGGATGCGTGGTTATGATGCTGGTAAATTTAGTTTTAATGTTAAAGGTGGTGGACGTTGTGAGGCCTGTGCTGGTGATGGTTACATGAGAATTCCGATGCAATTTTTATCTGATGTATTTGTTGAGTGTAGTGAATGTCATGGTCAAAGATATAATAAAGAAGCGTTAGAAATTCATTATAGACAAAAAAATATTGCCAATGTTTTGGATATGGCTGTTGAAGAAGCATCTAGGTTTTTTCACGATACACCGGCCGTATCTGATAAATTAAAAATTTTACGTGATGTTGGGTTAGGTTATATTCATCTGGGGCAATCGGCCACAACTTTGTCAGGCGGTGAAGCTCAGCGTGTCAAACTTGCTACCGAATTAGCTCGTCGTGCCACTGGCAAAACCCTCTATATTTTAGATGAGCCAACTACTGGTTTGCATTTTGAAGATATTAGACGATTGCTTGAGGTACTGAATAAATTAGTAGAAAAAGGCAATACAGTTTTAATTATTGAACATAATTTAGATGTTGTTAAATGCGCTGATTGGGTGATTGATCTTGGTCCAGAAGGTGGTAAAAAAGGTGGGGAAGTGGTGGCTGAGGGAGTTCCAAAAGATGTCGCTAAGGTTGCTAAGAGTTATACTGGGAGGTATTTGAAGAAGTTTATAAGTAGTAAGTCATAAGTAATCGAGTGATTTGTACTATTGTACCAGTACAGTAGTATAGTCTGATACTGTGTACTAGTACATGGTATCATCATCTTAATCTATGTTTAATTTATGTCACAAATTTTGATTACAACTGATGCGTTAGTTACTATAAATAATGAAAAGGTAGTTTTAATCGGACGAGCTAAGGAGCCATTTATGGATAAGTTAGTAATGCCAGGCGGGCATGTTGACTTGGGAGATAAAAGTGTGGCCCATGCTTGTGTCCGAGAATTGGAAGAAGAAGTTGGTTTAAAAGTTGACCCAGAAGATCTGAATTTTTTGATGGTGTTAGACGGTTTAGATAGAGATCCGCGAGTGGATGCTCGTAGAATATCAATTGTTTACACTGTTAATATTTTAGACAGATCTTTGTTGTCTGGTTTGCAGGCGGCGACTGATGCCAAAGAGATTTTTATTAAAAATATAAAAGATTTGAAACCAGAAGATATGGGTTTTGATCATTGGTTGGTGGTGGAGAGAGTAAGAAGTTAATTCTAAGATTGAAAATAAAAATCCCCGACGTGCATATGCAGGTCGGGTTTTTGTTTGTTGATGTCTAACGATAGACCACATCTATCTTTTCAATGGCTTAAATAACCAGAACACGCACTGTCTCGTCTCGGTTCGTTACATCAGATTTTATTTTTAAATAGTATTTGTGGGAGACGAGGTATTGCTGTTGGACAGAGACGAGGCACTGCCTCGTCTCCGTCGGAGGGATTGTATTTTGTTTCGTCTACTGTGTTTGTGTGTCGGATACGAGGTATCACATCGTTTGTGGTGGGTGGGAGACGAGGCAGTGCCTCGTCTCTACAAGGGGTGTCGTTATTTGAAATTTCAATTATGCCGTGAACATGATTGGGCATTATTATGAATTCATTTGTTAATACATTTTCAAAATGTTGAGGGATTTCTGACCAATATTTTTGTATGATTTTTCCAATATCATTTAATATCATCTTTTGTTCAGTGATTTTACCAAAATAATGGCGTCTATTTTTTGTGCAAATTGTGACAAAATAAAATCCAGGTTGGCTATAATCATAATTTGCCAACCTGGTTGATTTTATTCTATATTTATTTTTATATAATTCCTCCATAATAAAACTATTTTTTTAAAATCTTTTTATATCCACCCTCACCGTGCTTGATCCAGTGGGCAATGCGGGTCACGGTTGTGGTACTCATGCCAGTTTTGGCTGCTACCTCACGATAAGGTAAGCCCATGTTTAGTAGTTCCGCCGCCTCCCAGCGATTGGATAGCTCGCCTAGCTCTTCTAGAGTACAGAGATCACGCAAGAAGTTTTCCACGTCAGTTTCTTTTTTTATGGAGAGTATAGCTTTTGTTAGTTTTTTTAGTTTTGGAGTTTTCCAATTTTCCATAAGCATTGATTTAAACTGATTTATACAGATTGCGATTGATGTGCGATTAGCAAAGCAGGTAGTAGCCAGAAAAATATTGCGAGATCGTTTTTTATATATGGTGAATCAACTAGGCCCATTACTATTATTACTACTAATGATGATAGAATAAAAATTTGAAATTTGAAATTTGTACTAAAGAACAAGTGTTCCCTTGAAATTTGAAAACAATTTTTAATGATTGAAATTAAAATGATGACAAAACCAAGTAAACCAAGTAAACCAAGATTTACCCACATGGTTAGAAAAATATTATGCGGGTGGTGGAAGATCTCCACTCCTTCAGTATTTACTGTGGTGTGATAGGGAATCATTTTTTCAGTATAAGATGCTAGGCCAGCGCCGGCGATTGGATGGTCTTTTAAAAATTCAACTGTGTCTGACCACATGGATAGGCGGATTTGCCCAGAGCGATCTTGGAAAGTCACTTCGTTCCTTAGATTTGAAAAGCCTGAAAAGCTTAAAAGGCCTGAAAGGCAGATAATTATAAGTATAACTGTAATCCAGCGGGTTTTTTTGTAAGCAAGTAGAAGAATTCCGATTCCAACAGTGAGGCCAATTAAAGCACCGGTGGATTTGGCGTAGAAGATTGCGAGTGGAGATAAAATAAGGAATAAGGAATAAGGAATAAGGAATAAATATTTCTTCCAGTCTTTAGTTTTAAGGTTTATAATTGATCGTTTTAAACCATAAAATGCCAAAGGCCAAAGTGGTGCAAGATAAAGCCCAACTGCATTTGGAAATCCATACCACGCTGTAACTCTAAAAGTTTCATTATTTTGCCAAAAGTCCCACGGTACCATCCAACCGGTAAAGTGTTGATAGATGGAGAGGATTGAAGTTGCTAGACCCGATAAGATTAAGGCAAAAATTATTTTATTGAACTCGGGTCGGATTGTTTTATTGTTATATTGTTTTATTGTTATATTGTTTTGAGTTGTTATAATGATGAAAAACATCAATAACGGTTCTATATAAAAAGCTTTCCATTCACCAAGAGCAGATTTTAGGTTTGAGGAGGTGAAGATTGAGATCGTGGCAGCGAAGAGAAAGAGGGTAATTCCGAGGAAGAGGAGTTTATTTTTTTTAATGATAAGTGATAAATGATAAATGATATTTTTATTTTGTTTGATTAACCATATGATAAGAATTATAAAAAACATCATTTCTAATAGTGTGGTTGGCAGTGGGCCTATATTGAATCTAATTAGATAGGTTGGGAGTAGTAGGAAAAAAAGAAAAAGACCGGTAGAAAAGCGGTACCAGGTTATGAAGGCGAAAATTAAAGAATAAAGAATAAAGAATAAGGAGTAAATTGAATAATCCATAGTTCAAACTCAATTTTTATCATTTATCATTTATCAGAGTTTGTTGTGATAAATGATAAATGTTAGCTGATAATTTTTTTCCTTATTCTTTGCTACTTATTCATTTAACACTAATTATTTCTTTAATAGTTTCTCTAGAAATAGTTTTGGTCAAAATTATCATTACTCCATAAGTTATTATTCCTAGTGTTATCAAGACAAAAACATTTAAATTGGTTAGTAGTAACAGAACTCCACCCATTACAGCTGAAGCTAAAATAATTTTTGCAAAAGTTTTTAATTGTATTTTTTCTTGGGAATAATGTTTGATTGTAGCCCAGAGGAGGAGCCCTGCGTAAAGTTCAGAAAAGACTGTCATCCAAGCAGCTCCATACATACCAAATTTAGGAATAAAAATTAAATAGCCAATTAAAGTTATAATAGCATTGGAAATATAAATCCACATAGTTTGTTTTTGTTTGTTAATAGCTACGGCAGCATGACCAAAAACTGCGCCGAGATAAACACCAAAAACAGCAATGGCTAGGATCTGCAGTGGTCTACCAGAGATAATAAAATCTTCTCCGCCAACAATATACATTATCTTGTCAGCCAAAACAATCGTTCCTACCATCATAGGTAAGGCTAATAACATCATAGCATCAAAAGCCTGTTGGTAATATTTTTTAAAACTATCTTTTAATTTTCTAGACCAAGCAAAGGCGAGAAGTGGTAACATCACACCCATTAACATCATAGCGGTTTGGGCCAAAATATCTATTACTCGGTAAGCTGCACCATAGATACCAACTTCGGTTTGGGTTTTAAAAAGGGACAAAATAATAATATCTCCCTTTAAATAAACTACGTTGAAAATTATAGAAATTGCAATTGGCCACATTTTGATCATGATGGCTTTCCAAATATTCCAATCAAAACCAAAACCAACAGCAGTTTCTCGTTTGGCACAAATCCAAAGCACAGCAGTGTAAGCCAAGCTATTTAAAACTACGATTATCATGAGTGGTAAAAATGATGCATTTCGTGCCATTAATAACCACAGGCCAATCACTAAAACAACTCTACCAACATTTTCACCAATTACCTGAATGTGCATTTTCAGCTTTGTCTGGTAAAGACCTAAAAATACTTGGTTCATGGCAACTCCCAAAAAAGCTATAGTAGTAAAACAGATCGCTTGCTTTACTTGAGTTGGGTAAGGAAAATAAAAAGCAACAGCAGGTGCTATTGTCAAAAATATTAAAGCAGTAAAAAATCTAAAACTGATCAAATTTTTAAATAATTTTTTTTTGTCGTGAGCTGGCTCACTCATCATTTGGGCAGTCACTGGAATTAGACCAAAATCAATTAAAATACCTACAAAACCTAAAAAAGAGATAGTTGTAATATACCAACCAAATTGTTCAGTACCTAAATATCTAGTCATCATTCCTAAAGCAAGCAAACCCAAAGCAGTGGAAAATATTTTTCCAATGATTTGAATAATGGTATTGTGGGCGATTTTTCTGGTAGTTGACATATGGGCACACTGTCATCCCGACCCCTTCGACTTCGCTCAGGACAGGCTCCGTCGAGGGATCCCTTTAGAAATTAATTTAAAACTTTTTGATCTTTCTTTTGTTAGTTGATAAACAATTGTATATTATATAAACAAAGTATTTTTTAGATTGACTTGTAATCTTGCTGAAAGGGATCCCTCCACTTCATTTGCTCGTTCCTCGTTCATTACGGTCGGGATGACAGTGTGGACGACAATATTATATTACCACGCTAACACACCAAAATCAAGTCTTTTTTGTTTGATTAACAACTGGTGGATTTAGTTAAAATCTGGTATAATTTTGAGTACTAATAACATAAAATATTTATGAAAAATAATTATATCAATGGAAAGTTAATTATAGCAATTTTTTTGCTAAGTTTAGTTTTGTTTCCCCTCAAGTCTTATGCGGCAGAGCCCCAAGTTACCATTAAAGACGATGGATATTCAGCGAAGTTTGTTTCCCAGTCAATTTCCGACCCAATAGAAATAGAAGCTGGTGAGGTTAGAACTGTTACAATAAAATTTAAAAATATTGGTAAGTACACTTGGAATGGTAATCCGGCTCATTTTATTTCAGCCTATACTATGGAGCCTAGAGAACGTAGTTCGAAATTTAGGGGAGCAAATTGGCTCAGTGCTAAGCAGACGGCTAAGATTGTTGGTACAGTGGCCCCAGGACAAATTGGTGAGCTAAAAATTGACTTAAAAGCTCCAGCTAAAATTGGTGAATATACAGAAAAATTTTATTTAGCATCAGAAAATTATTCCTGGCTAGAAGGTGGGTATTTTTATTTTAAAATAAAAGTCGTATCAGCTAGCCAGCCGGTAGCAGAAGTGGCTTTGGAAAAAGAATTAACTGAAGGTGTGGTGCCAGCTGATGGTTATGGTGTTCATCGTGTATTTGTAACCCCAAAAACTATTGGCAATTTAACAGGTGGAGATAGAGTAAAAGTAATAGTTGGGTTTCAAAATACTGGTGAGAAAGATTGGAGTAAATTTTCATTAGAGGCGAAAGAAGAGGGTTTTGCTGACAGTGTTTGGTCTAGTGCAATTTTAGTTGATGATTGGGAAGAGAGTGTATTAGCTGGTGGATTTTTGCGTAAGACCTTTTATTTTCGTGTGCCAACTAAAGCTGATGATTACACAGCTAATTTTCAATTAAAAATTGATGATTTGAATTTGGCAGGAGCTGTGATAGAAATTCCTGTCAGTGTGGTAAGTAATGCGCCGACAAGCTATAAAATACCTACTTTTGCTGGAGGAGAAGCAATTATATTAGACCCTGAGACAAATATTATTACAACTAATCGCGTAGGTACTGAACCAAGAATCAGAGTTGGGCTCAAAGTGCCAACTTATTTTGTTCAATTTAGATCTTATGAAGATGATTATAATATTTTTGATGGTAATACAAAAAAAGGAATTTTGAAAAAAGGTGGCAAGGCAATTTTTAAAATTCAAGATGGGGTCTATGGTTTTGATAGTACTTATTTAGATTTTAATACTACAGAATATGTTCGTCTGGAGCCAGTAAATAACGTCCATGCTGTATTTGATTTATTAAACGTTGATCGCCCAATGAGCTGGGTTGGTAGTGAAGATTTTAATCGTTATCGTGGTGCTTTTGAATTTCGTCAAGGTGAAATAGATAAAGAATTTTATGCAGTTAATGATTTATTATTAGATGATTATGTAGCGGGAATTTCTGAAACTCATGATAGTAATAATAAAGAATTTATAAAAGCCAATTTAGTAGCAGCTCGTAATTATGCCTACGTTCATCTTGGTTCATATCCTTTTTTTGATGTGCTTGGTTCTACTCATGACCAGCTTTACCTTGGTTACGAAGCTGAATTAGCTCAGCCAAATGTTGCTCAAGCTGCCAAGGACGTGCGAGGGATTATGATGACATATAATAATGAGGTTGTTACCGCACCATATTTTGGCAATTCTAACGGCTGGACAAAAAACTATTCATCAGTCTGGGGTGGAAGTGCTAAACCATGGCTTGTTCCTGTCCGCGCTGAATACGATGCCGGCCGGGCTCAATTTGGTCATGGAGTTGGCATGAGTCAGCGTGATGCCAGATTGCGGGCCGATGATTTAGGATCTACTTTTGATGAGTTGTTGAGGTATTATTATAGTGGGGTGGTGGTGGAGAAGGTGTACCAGTAATCCCGAGCGAGCCCATTGAGCGTGAGCGAAAATCGGCGACGAGGGATCTTTCTTACCACAAACTTTTCTTTACTTCAATTAAAATTACTTGGATTCAAGTTTCTAACGCAACAAATTTTTAACCCCGGAGGGGTGGTATATAGTAGCCGGGTGCTTTAGCTCCCGGTGAGAAATCATTTTAAGAGCTAGCCCCGGAGGGGCGACATACCCTATGCCGCCCCTCCG
>JBDRSF010000027.1:0-2169 GCA_043825135.1 Candidatus Magasanikiibacteriota bacterium | reverse complement strand
ATTTCCCTTGCCATAAAGCTTATTATCTACTGACCCGACACCATTGATAGCAAACTTGTCTTGATAATTACCCCAGGTTAGTTTAAACTCTTCAGCTGGGTAAAATATGACTGGTGGGGTACCTTGGTCAAAGGCAACATCATAAACTGTATTAACCTCAACCCACTCATAATCATCATTTAATTATTGTATTTCTTCTAATGCTTTAACTAATTGTTTTTTCAATTCTGGTAATTCTCTCTTTACCACTTCCCAAACCAATTCCATATCTATTATAAAATATTCATGAATTAATTTATTTCTCATATCAGAAACTTTTTGCCAAGGAACTTGAGGAAACATTTTACGAACTTCCTCAGGGATGTAACGGACTGCCTCACCTATTATTTCCAAACGACGGATAAAAGCATCTTGCAAAAGTCCAGATCCCAAAAAATCCTTTTTGGATTTCCCTTTCAAATATTCTTCTACAATCTCAATTGATTCCAAAATGTGTAATAAAAAAAAATTAGGATCTTTTTTCATAAAATTTTAATTTGATCTTTTTTAATATGTGGCTTCAAGAGAGGATGAACTGAACGCCTAGTTACGACATCCACATCAACTCCCAACTTATCACGGAGATTTTGCTCTAAATCAAGCAAATCAAATAAAGACATGCCTTTGGGTGGATCAATTAGCAAATCAAAATCACTATTTTTCTTTTGTTCTCCGCGTGCGTAAGAACCAAAAACAAACGCCTGCTTTATGTTATACCGACGTAATACTGGCTTTGTCTTTTTCACTATCATTTGTAGTGTCATATGATTTAAGTATACTATAAATAATCCAATTTTGTCAATTTGTATATTATTTTTGTGTATTTTGTATCGTATTTAACTCACATTTTATCCCCACCCCCCCTTGACAAAACCCCCAAAATCAACTAGGATAAGATGTTTGGTATTGACAACGACTAGGCAGAAGTAATATACTAGAGGTATAAATGTCATTGTGATAAACCTGTCATTGCGATGCATCTGTCATTGTGATAAACCTGTCATTGCGAGTGATGGCTTTCTGAAAGAAAAGCTATCGCGTGGCAATCCCAGCCTTTGGTGCGTCAAAGTATGGGATTGCCACGTCGTGTATTCTCACTCCTCGCAATGACACGGTATTTCGCTCTTTCACATTTTTCTTCTCTTCATACTCACCCAAGCATGAATAGAGGAATACAAACTGGTTGGAAAAAATATTGCGAGATTATTGCTAATAGTGAAGTAAATATTCTACTTTAGTATTGGCAATAGTCTCAAAACCATGGAGGAAACCATGAAAAGCCTGCGGACCATTATCGGTCTCATCGTCGTCGCACTCATCTCCTGTGGTTGCGACTCGGACCAGGACATTCCTGGGAACAACAACCCGCCGGTCTACTGCACCGACAAGTCCGACAACAACAACTGTGTCGAGCCCGACACGACTGAGTCTCCGCCTGGAGATGATGTGTGGGTTGGTGAGGACACTGATCCTGAAGAGGACACCGAAGCAAAGCTGGATCTGTTTGAGCTTTGTGGAGGATATGTTGGATTGTGGGATTGTACTATGGTCGAGGGAGATAGTAAGGGATTCTTCGTAATCATCCTCATCGAACCTTTGGACATCCTTGAATATCAGCACACGTTCTGGCTTGAATATGTACAACCAACAGGAATACAAGGTACATTCGTCTGTAATGGCCCCCCCCCAGCGGAGACGGGCACAGGTGGGTATTTCTACCCACCCAAAGATGGCGATAACATACTCATCATCGAAAATACAAACTCCTATACTGGAGAATATATGAAAATGGAGTGTGCTTTGCACCTCACGAACTAACCTTCCAACTAGCACAGCATCATCCTATGATGCTGTGACTCCCCTAAATATTTTTAAATAAGAATATTTTGGAGAAACAAAAAACCCTCATTTAAGAGAGTTTTTTCTTTTACACACATTTAGGGACTGTGAGACTGGTAACCTAAACGTGGGATGATATAATGAAAACACGGTTTAATAGACAATATGGTCGGTTATTCTGGCAATTTTCTTCCTTTCAACAACTCAATAATAACTTTTTTAGATCTCTCTTTCTTCAATCCTCGGTGAACATTTAATTTACTTTTCAAACTATTAAAGAATCCATCTAAT
>JBDRSF010000026.1:0-31180 GCA_043825135.1 Candidatus Magasanikiibacteriota bacterium | reverse complement strand
ATTTCCCTTGCCATAAAGCTTATTATCTACTGACCCGACACCATTGATAGCAAACTTGTCTTGATAATTACCCCAGGTTAGTTTAAACTCTTCAGCTGGGTAAAATATGACTGGTGGGGTACCTTGGTCAAAGGCAACATCTTTGTATGTACTTGTTGCCGTAACATTTATATTATCATTCATTTTATTTAAGAAAATTTGATTTAAAACAGTACCATTTTTTATTTCAACTTTACTATGTACGTTAAAGACTTTTGAAAAAAGATCTTGTATGGTGGTTTTAGCTAAAATTGAATCATCATTATCAAAACCATTAGCACCTAAATCACTAGTATTAAGAATATCAGATCCAAGCGAAGTCTGACCATCATAATTCGATATTGGATAAAAATGATCCAAACTACCAATGAACTCAGAAGATACAAATGGATCTTTTTTTGTTTTACACTTACTTCGTATTTTTAAATCACTATATTCTTCATCTTCAAAATAGAATCTGTCTAAACATAGAGTTGGTCTACCAGCATGAGGAGTATCACTTAATTCTGAAATTCGTAATACTGTAAACCACCTCTCATTAAAATCAGAATTGATAGAACCAAAAGGTAAGGCTGGAATATCTCTAATAATAAAATTGTCATAACCATAGCCATCATTATCATCAAGGTCTTTAATATAAAGATAATCATAACCACTCTCTTCCCACAAACGATTAGTCCAAGCCTTATTAGTCACAAAACTATTATCATCTGGAGCGTCATCATATACCTCTACTGCTTCTACACACATTGGCTGAAGAGTAAATACAACTGCCATAGAATAACCCACTTCTGATTCTCCACCAAAAGTACTAATACTTCTAGATCTATAACCAGCAAATTTACCAGTATTTTTTTCAAATAAAACTTCTAAAGCTATAATATTATTTCCCTTTAGATGACTAATACCTACATATTGTTCATTCATATTTACTTTAAAAGGATTTTGAGTTCTGTTGTCCCAATTTGGAATATTATAATTTTCATAAACTTCGGTACCTTTACTAACTTGAGCCACACCAGAAAAAGGATCAAGAGCAGTCCAAATAAGAATATATCCCTCTAGATCTTCTCCATAAAAAGGATCCATATTATGTTCAGATTCCAAAATCCAATATTTACCAAAATCATCTGAATTTGATTGGGATGAATGACCTAAATCTTCTTTAGTAATATTATCAGGATTACCATTTACGCTTTCATAATCTGCATTAAAATCAATTGCTAGAGGCAAACCCATCATTGGAATCTGCACCCCTTGGACATTATCATCTGTACTCTCCTCCACTACCCAAAGTGGTACAAAAGAAACACCTTGCACCATATCTTTGGTAATAAAAGATTCAATTTTATTTGGTTTATGCCTAATAACACCACTATCATAATATTCAAAGAGGCTTTTGCTTCCACCCCCGCTTTTCCCTAATGTTTCTTGTTTTCTAGTTTCATCTGATGCATAATCAGTTACCCAATCCATCCCATTTTTTGTTAAATCAGGTAAAAGTGGTGCCATCATTTTTCCACTAAAACCTTGTGTGGCCATAAAACCAATAGTCCGTTTATTCAACTCATCTAAATTAGCATCATTTATTAGAGAGCTCCATTGACCGTCTGATAGAGTTACTGTATCACCATAGACATCAACTGGACTATTCATACTAGTATCAACCCTAGATATGAAATGACTACCTGGACTATAGTAATTAAAATCAAATAAATAAAATGGTAAATTCCAGTCATTAGAAAAATTAAATTGTTGCCAAGTAATGCTTGAAATATCAAAAAAATCCAACTGAACTTGAGAAATTTCACTTGGAGGAGGCAAACTTAAACCATCATGATGAAGGATTTCTTCTTCAACATTTTCCCCTGCAATAGTGTTAATAAACGCCCAAGCCATCTCTTGAAAAGATTTTAAATCATAATGAGTAGGAGTAAAAGTTTTTTCTGTATCAATAATGTCTGGTTCATCAACATTATAAGGTTGGAGCGATCCTGTCCCCAATGTAAGAAGTGCATGAAATTGACTGTTAGTTAAACCCCCATTATTATTCCAAATATATGTTCTACAATAATTTTGTTGCAATGCACCATGCAAATAATCATAGTTAATAGTTGTAAAATCACAATCAAATTTATAAATATTATCATCTTGAGAACTACTAAACAACTCCATATTTTGCCAACCAATCATCTCAGTACAATAAGCCTTACCACCGGTAACACCATCTACAGATGGTGGGACATAACCAATACTCTCATCAGCATTATAAATATCAAATGCTCCAGGAACATAATCTAACGGCATCCAAGTAAGACAAGCAAAGGCATCATCAGCATTATCAATCCTACCATTGATATGGTGACTATAATCTCTTTCTAAACAATATCCTTTCCAGCCAATTCTTCTGTTCTTTTTTACAATACTTATAGCAGTTGTAGTATCAGCACTAGTCGGACATAAATCTAATTTGCCACCACAATACTCCCCATCATCTTCACCACCTTGTATAATTTTTAAATTATCTATTTTTATTTCTTTAATTAAACCCTGGGGCTCAGCATCAGCATTGATATAATTTGATCTAATCTTTCCGTCTAGCTCAAAAAACCTATCTTCTGTTACCCGTCCATGCTCGCCATAACCAATTCGCAAATAATCACAAGAACAATCTTCACCTAGTTGACAAATATTCGCATTTACATAACTAGAATTAGAATATAACGGTCTCATGCCCTGCCAAGATTCAACAATAGAATTACTACCATCATCCACAAAAGGACTATCTGATTCTGGATACCCGCGACAATCTTGATCATACAAATCTTCATAAAAATTAGTAGGATTCAAGAAAGTACCGCCAGTTGCAGGATAAACACATTTTTGATTATGACAAATACCTAATAAATCAGCTCCGCAAGGATTTCCCACCCCCGGCCCAACACAGCCATCATTATAATTATTATCAACAAAACCAATAAATACTTCGTCTTCTTCTAGACTATTTGAATTAGTTTTTTTAACTCTTACATAATCCAAATCACCAATCTGATATTGATTAAATAAAGAATAACCAGAAAATTCTCTACCTTCTTGCCAAGAAATTTCTCTTTTTATATATGAATCAATATCCAAAATCTTATCTTTATCATCACTATCTTTTACCGGACTAGAACAATTGAGTGCAGTACCACCTTCACAAGACTGTACTGCATAACATACATTTCTTTTGTCTCCCTCTATCTGTGTATCTGCCACTTCTACATAACCCTGACAAGCCAGCCACTCAGAACACTCTCTATCTCTAACTACTTTTAGTAATATATTAGAATCATTATCAATACCAGTAGGATCTGACACCAAACTAACCCCTTCAAAATTTTTGTCCTCACTAGCCTCATAAGTTGCAAAGGCATCATAAAGTAAATTAGGATAATCTGTCTTGTTGAATAATACACAACCCTCTTGAAGACTGGCTTGCCCCTCACACTCGCTTACAGGATCAATCAGTTTTTGATTATAAATCAAATGATATGCTTGACCATCTGGATAAAGTGATGATGTATCTTGTGGATCAATAAACTCACGACAGCCATTATCAGATTCTGAACAAACACCTACTAAACCTTTATATTTTTCTGAATTATTAGACCACAAACCATATTCTCCACCAGCTAATAAATAATCTTGATAACAAGGAATTGTTCCTTGGCCAGCACATAAAACATCTTCTCCACAATCATCATCTGTTTTACACAAATCAGTAGAATCTCCGCAAGTGCCATAATCTCTTAAAAACCAACCACTGTAAGTAGTTCCACCCTCGTCTTCAACTTTATCTTTGTATTCACAAAAACTACTACCCATTATATTTGGATCTTTGAAAAAATATTTTTCATTATCAGCTGTATATTCACCACAACCAACCAAATCAGACCGGCACAATATTTCATCGTAATTATCAGGGTCATTTAGTGCATATAATTCCGAATAACTAAAAGCACCAGCACCTTCTTGATCAGCATTTGGATTATTTTTTTCTTCCAGAGCTATTTCCATACAGCCCTTGTTTTTTTCTTCACATCTAAAATCACTTCTATCTGTCAAAAATATCGGAGTATCACTGTCCGCTGGAATTATAATAGTAGAAGTAACTATAACTGCATTAGTAACTTGATCACTAATACTATCTATATAATTAGAGTTATCACTATTAATAGGGCCGGCTATAAAACAGCCATCTTCGCCAGTTGGCACAACACAACTACCAAGAGTTTTTACATCTTGATCTTCACCTGGTTCAAATAATAATTCACATTTTTTATCATCACCGCCATTTTCACCATCTTCACACCACAAATTATAGGCTTCAACATTACTTTGAGAATTATTATTAGTTGGGAATAAAGCCCGACAACCAACGGCTTCTTCACGACACATGGAATCAAAGCCAATTGCATAAACACTATCGCCAGTACTACCCTCTCTATATTCACGACAACCTAGAGCCACTCCTGGATAAGGATCAGCTGGTGTTTCATCACAAACTTCTGGCACATCTCTAATTACACCATCACTACCATAATCTTTTTTCCAAGAATCTTTTATTAAATAATATTTATCTGTTACCCTCTTGAGTTGGATATTATCTATAAAATACAAGATATTGCTAGCCTTATCACTCTCAAAGACAAGTTTCATAGTATTGGCTGTCACATCTGACAATGTTATTGGACCCAAACTATATTGTTTCCAATCAGAAGTAATACCAACCTTAGTTTCTTCATTTGATAATTTATTATAGGTAAAATAATATTTTTTGGTTTGGCCGGCTTGTTCAAAATAGACTGCAATATTTTGATTCTCACCTCTAGCCCAAAAACTTAATTCAAATATATCGCCAATGGCAAACTCAGGTGAATCAAATTCATAATGAACATTTTTATTTTTAATTTGCAAAGATTCCAAACCGACCTGAATTGATTCTGGAGATATAGCCACACTAGAACTTGGCGACCAACCAGCTTTGGCTTCTGCCATAGCATCATCATCACCAAAAATATCAAAATCAAGTAAAAATACTTGTTCAAAATTATTAGCAGAATTACCAGTATAGGCACGACAACCATTGGCTGTAGCTGGACAGGCAATTGATTCATTGGCACCAGACATGGCCCAATAAATACAGGCTCCATTTTCATAAACTCCACCGGCAAAACAACGCTGACACCCATCCTGGGCTGGTTCAACATCTGGTAAATTACCCCAAACACCATTTTTTTCTAAACAGGTAGCTGAAGAAGTAATTACCGAATCAACCAGTAAAACAGAATTAGTTTTGCGTAATGGATGACACTCATCTGAAACAGTAACTGTGTGTGCCAAAATTCGGTAATATATTTTACCGCTCTTGTCATACAAAGCTCGACAATCTGATGAAGCTTTATCACCCTCTAGATCATTTAATAAATTATTATAAGCATCAGCATTACAATAATGATAATTACTATTTAAATCAGCTACTCTTTCGCTGGCATAGGCTGGTGAACCTTTGGGAAATACATCTGCCACACTTTCAGTACCAAGAAACAGATCAACTGCTACTAAACTTGCTAGATATTCTTCCTCAGATTCCTTGACTGGTCGTAATTTATGCAATTTCAAAACATAACCTTCTGACTTGGAACCTTCCCAAGAATAAAAGACTTTTTCATTATCATCAGCTGGACGTTCACAATATTTGATATCAGAATAATATTCCAGACCTTCCCCACCGCGGGCTAATTCATCAATATTAGTAAACTCATCACAACCTTTAAAACTACTATTACATTCAATGGCTTCGTCTGGTATAAAATACAAAGGAAATTCTTCTGGCTCAAAGGAAGTAGAATCCTGACGAAAAGTCTCATAACCAGAACATACTTCAGGACACTCATTAGATCCTATAATACCCGGAATTTTTATTGGATTAGGCCCTGCTACTGGAGTATAGGCATCACAGCCGACTTCAGTTGGCAAACAAACTTGAGCATATTCACTACAAGCTTCTGACCTGTCTTCTAAGATTGTCAAATCTGCCTTGGTTTGTGGCCAGTCAATATCTGCATTTACACAATCATTGTTTTGTTGACTGGCCAAACAAGAATCATAATCAACATTACACTGAGAAATACAAGTATAATTAGGAGGAATCCCTACACAAGTACCCCAACATTGATTTTTTATAAATTCACAACTTGTAATTGGATCATCTCCAACAGGACAATCACTTAAATCCACATCATAACACCCTAAATAATCAGGAGCTTTTTGTAGATAAACTAAATCATTATAATCTTTTTCATAATCATCGTCTGAACCAGAATAAAATTCTGAACAACCAACTACACTTTCAGAACAATTGTCTGTATAATTTTCTATATTTTGATTAAAGAAAACTGTTTGATTTCTGCCTAAATTTTCAAAACTTTTGTTTACAAAATTTGAACTAGCTACCCAAGTAGTACTTGTTGCTAAAGGATCACCATTTTTTTCCGTACTATAAGACCTACACCCAACTGAATCATAACTACAATTGCCATAATCTACTGTCCTAGCTAAATAGGAATCAATACCGCCTTCAGAAGAAACAAAAGTAGTACAAGTATTATACTGTGGCTCACATCTATCTGCATTAAAACGCCAAACATTTTTTTCTTTAGTACAATAACCAAAAAAATCACAAGTACCATCTTCATTTTCTTTTATACAACTCTGAACATCAACACATTCTTGGCTTCTAATTCCAGTTTTATTATCATCCAACAAATTAGAGGCATAAACCTGAGCATTACATCTAGCCTCTGGCGTCTTTAAAATCCAATTCGGATCAATAAGATGGCAATAAGGATGATTTACTAAATCCTCTACAATTTCAAATGTACCATCTTCCAATTCAACTTCGGCACAATCATAAAAGCCTTTCACCACCTGATCTAATGTCCACATAGCTTCAGGGTCATCTGGATCTGCCAGTGTCGCCGCTATTTCAAAACCAAGTGGTAAAATTCTAGCTCTTCTTAATTTTTGGATATTTGGATAACAAAATGCCTTTTGATAACAATTTTTGTCCAAATTATCAGCTATTCTGTCAGGTGAATACAATGGCCAACTACCAACCAAATATTTTTTATCCAAAGCTTGTTGAATTGTCAAAGGTTCGCCCAAACTAGATTCTTCTAAAGCCTGACGCAATCCACTATCCATTACACAATTATTAAGCCCTGGTTTAATTGGATAACCAGGACAAGAAGAAAATTCTTCCAATTGTGCGTAGCTATTTACTTGAGTAATAGCTACAGTCAATAAATCTGAAAACACTGATTCAGCTTTTTTACGGCTAGATTGAAAACCAGAAGATTCATAGGATAAAGCTTCAAAAGCAGAATCACCACCTTTTTTCTTACCTAGATTTAATAATTCATCTCGAGCATTTTTCAGACCCTCTCCTACCAAAGTATTCAAAAATACTGATGCGGCCATTGGTATTACTTGTAAAAATCCACTACCATAAACACCAGCCAATTGAGACGAGGTCATCTCTCCTTGTTGTTTACTACTAATAACTTTACTTTCTTCCCTTACAACATCAGCTGGAGATTTTATCTTACCACTAATAAGCTCAGTCACAGGTTTGAACCCCTGACCTTCAATTCTATCTTGGGTCGCCCCAAGTATTTTGGAGACTGTATTTCTATCAATTTTGGCCTTAGCACCAAGAGCAATACCAAAATCACTATCTTCAAACCGTAAAGCGTTACTAAAACTTTCAGATATAAATTTACTACCACCTGGACCATATTTTTCTTCAAAAGCCTCGGAGCTCCAAGCCTTACTCATTTGTTGCCAATTACAAGAGGGTGATGGGCCTGCTCCGGGACCCTCACTATCCCAATACAAACTATGCAAACCAATTTGCATAAACACTTGAAGTTGTAAATCGGGTGTTGAACACAAATTTAGTCCAAATGGTTTGCCAAATTCATTTATCAAATCTGCTGACGCATCTTTGGCTAAATTTTCAAAATAAGCTCCAGCACCATCTTTAAAAGCCAGAGCACCTTGACCCTTACCTCCACTAGCAATATATGTAGCGCCGTCATAGGCCATCTTACGCATAAAATAGGATGAGGCATGCAAGAGAGATCCGAGCGCAGCCGAGGTAAGAGCTTTTTGTATTTTTTCCCATGTCCATTTTGAAGTATTCAAAGCAACAACATCAGGTGCACCCACAACAGCCTTAACTGACGTTGGTATTAATAAAAAAGAAAAGCCCTGCACCAAAATAAAAAGTACTATAAAAAATTTCAATAATATTTTTTTTGTTTTACTCGGTGTAAACATAATTGATTCTAATTACAAAACTAAATTTCCTCACCAAAACTCCCCGCTGTCTGACTAGCCAAAATTTCATTTATTATCTGTTCTAATTCTTCATTACTAAGATTATTCAATTCCACTTCATCAATCATTCCTGTTTGTAATAATAATTCTCTCATCTTATCCATATCTTCAAAAGATTCTGCTAAATCATCAGTGCTAATTCCTTGACTAAAATCTTCAAGATAAGCAACTGGATCAGTTATCTCTGCCAAAGGCGAAGTAATCATTTCAGTAGTAGTAGAAATTACTGGAATGTCTAATAATAAACCACAATCCTCTCCCTCGGGACAAAGTGGATTAGTACCTTGTTCTATTTCTAATTTATCACGCAAGCCATCAGAATCAGTGTCTGGTAAATATGGACTAGTTTCATAAAAATTTAATTCTTCATAATCATTTAATCCATCATGATCTGTGTCTATGCTCTGTAATCTAGCTGACTCATCCTGAAAAAGAGATGCTTCTTCATAATCAGTTTCAGTCAGATGAATAACAAACGGAGAAAAAATATTATTTCTAATTTGCAAAATCCCCAAACTCATAACCAGGCAAGCAAAAACAAGCAATAAAACAAAACCTGTCTTTTGCTCACGAGTCAGACGTTTTTTTGAATTATATTCTTCCATGTTTATGGAACTTGTCACGTGGCAACTCATTGCTTTACGTGATAATGATTGTAGATATATTATACCACATTTGAAAAAAGTGTGGTAGTAGTACAAATAAAACTGGGGACAAAATCTGAAAAAGGTGATAAATGATAAATGATAATCTACTAGAAACAAGAGTGTTGTTTACACTTTTACTATCAAATAATTCTAAAAAAGGTGGTGGTTTGTGTCATTGCGAGACCTGATTCGCATCAGGGCGAAGCAATCCCAGACTAATAGCAACGCTGCTGATACACTGGGATTGCTTCGTCACCCCGTATTTCATCGGGGTTTCTCGCAATGACACATTTCTTATTTTTTCGCACAAATACGTATCATCCGTACATCCGCATTATCCGTTATCCGTATATATATTTCACTATATTCCTCCATTGCACCACCGACAGATCCTCCGCCCTCACTTTCTCATTACCAACAACATTAATTAAAACTCGCTTCACCTCGCCACCGTCCAATCCCAACCCCTCACTCAAATTCCGCCACACTTGTTTTCTTTTATTCTTAAATCCAGCTTTCACAACTTCAAAAAATAACTCATCAAATTCGTATGTGTTTTCGTGTTTTCGTGTTTTAAGGCCGACACAGGCCGGGTGTTTTGAGGCCGACACAGGCCGGGTGTTTATGTGTAACACCGCTGAATCCACTTTCGGGCTTGGCCAAAAATTTCCCTTGCTAACTCGCGCCACAATTTTTGGCTCGCCATAATATTGGACTGATATTGCCAACAAACTCATATCGCCCGGTTTTGCGCAAATCCTCTCAGCCACTTCCTTTTGCACCATAACAGTAATACTCTCCGGCTTGTTTTCTGCTTCTAATAATGTTCTAAGGATATTAGATGTAATCTGGTAAGGAATATTTGCTACAACTTTATACGAAGTGATATGTGATATGTGATATGTGATATGTGATAATACATTCCCCCACACAATGTCTAAATTGTTGGGCTTACTTTCTTCCCAATAATCTCGCAACTTCTGTTCAATCTCAAACGCAACCACTTTTTTTACTTTCTCAGCTAATGCAAAAGTAAGGACACCAAATCCGGGCCCGATTTCAATCACGGTGTCAGTTTTTTTTAACTCCGCCCCAATTATTATCTTGTCTATCACCCCTTCGGAAATAAGATAATTCTGACCATACTTTTTGGAGGGACTTAGATTATACTTTTTGCAAAGTTCCTTGAGGTGAGAGGGTTTGAAGAGATTTTTTTGCATAAAAAAAACAAATTAAACAGATTATTGCAGATTACACATATAACAAATACACAGATCTAACAAATTCTACAATTTAAAAATCTGTGATCTGTATAATTGGTAATAATTTGTCTAATCTGTGTACAGCAGACCAGCTGCTGTATACCGATTCGACGCATTCCACAGCAACCAACCACCATCAGTATATTTCTCCACCATGTCAATTTGAGCACGAATTTTACTAGCGTCGTAAACTGCACCGATATTAAAAGCTTGGATCCATGGTCTAGACTCAGCGCGTTTATCTACAAAATATGGCTCACCCTTTTTCATGCCATTTTCTATTACCAAACCGGGGTACTCAGCTGGATTATCAAGTCCTAAATGCCCGGACGGATAATGCGACGGATACATCATGGGACAGATATAATCAACATAATCCACCGCATCTTCCAAACGTTGGCCAATATTCATACCATCATGACGCTCCATAACGAACCCAAACATATCAATTGAAATCCAAGCTTGACGATCAGCCAAACCTTCGCTCATAAATTTAAAAAAATCATGCATAACATCATATTTGGCGCTATCACCATGAGTATAAACCACCGCACTCATATTGCCATCTGATGGAAAGCGGACATAATCAAAATTTATTTCATCAAAACCAAATCTGATTGCCTCTTTGGCAATAGCTAAATTATAATTCCAAATTGATTGCTCAGTCGGATCTACCCAGGCCAAACCCTTGTGATCACGCCATAGTCCACCGTATTTAGATTTGATTGCCCACTCTGGTTTTGCTTCTGCCAAAACTGGATCTTGAAAAACTGTCTGCCGAGCGATTACATAAATATCATTATCATGAAATTTTTGAATTATCGCTTTGACATCACCAAGACGTTTTTGTTCTGTTTTAAATTCATTTACCGCTAACAAATTACTGTCATATAAAACATAACCAGAATAATCCTTAATATCAATTACCACCGCATTTAACTCGGTGGAATTAATTAAATCAATAATTTGATCAACTTTTTTTGAATTACTAGCCGAATAAGCTGTTAGATAAAGGCCTTTAACTTCCCGCTTAATTGGTTTTTGTTTTTTAATCATAATCTTTACTGCCAGGGCAGTCTTTGGTGTAACTTCGTTGGCTTCAAACGAAAGCGCCTCCTGTGCCTGCAAAGTCCCAACCCAAAACCAAGCTACTGCTAAAAAACACAGGGCCGAAAAACCAAGAGCTAGTATGAAGTATAGTTTTGGATGTTGTTTGTCCATATCAAAAAAAGTTTAAAATATCATCTATCACTTATCATTTATCACTATTTAAAAAAAATTATAAATGATAGATGATAGGTGATAGGTGATAGATGATAATAAATTCAAGACTAACTTATGATGAAATTAATCAATCACCAATTCCCCTTGCCTCAACACAACCACTTCCCCATCCTTAATCTTGATAATTGTTGAAGGGCTAATACATGGCAATTCACCAGCATCAATTACCATGTCTGGCTTAACTTCTGCTTTTCCAAAAATTTCTAAAACCCCTTTAATATCGCTTGGACTCTTTTGAAAGGTTATATTTGCCGAAGTGGAAACTAGTGGTCGATTCAAAGCTTCGCTAATTTCTGAACACAAAGGATGTCCCGTAACACGAAAAGCAACAGTACCGTCCTCAGCTACCACGCCTTTTGCCAATTGACAATCTGGCTTGGCTTTCATAACAACTGTGAGAGGCCCGGGCCAATATTTTTGCGAAATTTTTTCCAGCTTTTCATTCCATTCCACATAACTCATTGCCATAGCGACGCTTGGAACCAGAACCAAAACTGATTTATTCTCTTGTCTTTTTTTAATTTCAAAAATTTTATCTACCGCTGATTGATTCGTCGCATCACAACCAAGACCATAGACTGTTTCTGTTGGGTAAACTAGTGTTTTTCCCTTTTTTAATTCTTCAACAATTTCAAGGGTATTTAAATTTTCTTGTTTTAGTATATGCATACACTCATCGTTGTCATCCCGACCGAAGCCACGCCGATTAGGCGGGCGAAGTGGAGGGATCCCTTTAAGTATTAATTTAAAACTTTTTAATTTTTCTTTTGTTAGATTGTAAATAATTTAATATTACATAAACAAAGTATTTTTTGACTTGACTCATAATCTTACTGAAAGGGATCCCTCCACTACACCTCTTTCAGGGTTTCGGTCGGGATGACAGTGTGACTCCACCTCAAATACGCTTCCACAAACTCATCCAGCTCTCCATCCAACACAGCCTGATCATCAGTAGTCTCAAAACGACTTCGTAGATCTTTTACCATATGATAAGGATGTAAAACATAAGACCGAATCTGACTTCCCCACTCTGGACTGGTGTATTCACCGCGCAATTTCAAACGCTCTTCTTCTTCTTTTTCTTCATGAAGTTTTTGTAATTTTGATTGCAGAACTTTCAAAGCTGTTTCTTTATTTTGTAATTGCGATCTTTCATTTTGGCATTGAACTGTGGTACCAGTTGGAACATGTACAATTCTAACTGCGCTGTAGGTCGTGTTAACTGATTGACCACCTTTTCCACCAGACATAAATGTATCAATGCGTAAATCTTTCTCATCAATTTTTACATCACCACTTTCATCCATCTCAGGAATCACTTCAACTAACGCAAAAGAAGTATGGCGCATTTTTTCAGCATCAAATGGTGAAATGCGAACTAACCGATGTGTACCGTGTTCTGATTTTAAGTATCCGTAAGGATACTTACCCTGAGCGCCAGCCGAAGGGTTTCTTGTTACCCGAAAAGTGACTGATTTTATTCCTGCTTCTTGCCCTTTTGATTCATCTAAAATTGTTATTTTCCAATTCTTTTTCTCAGCATATCGCAAATACATCCGCATTAACATCTCAGCCCAATCTTGAGCGTCGGTTCCCCCTGATCCAGAATGAATCGCCACAATGGCGTTCTTCCTGTCATGTTTCCCATCCAAGAGTGTGTTAAACTCCAACTTGTTAACTTGAGCACTTGTTAGCTTATACTGCTTTTCAATATCTTCCCTCATATCAACTTCCTTGTCTGCCTCATCAAGTTTTGCCATTTCCAATAAATCCCCCACTTCTTTATTTAATTTCTCCCAAGCTAAATATTCTTCTTGCAAATCACTTAGTTCTTTACTCACTTCTGACGCCTTTTCCTGATCTTTCCAAAAATCTGGATCACTAGTTAGTTTTTCTAGCTTTTTTATTTCCTCTTGTTTTTCATCCAAATGTAAAATACCTCGCATCTCTGTGAGTTTGTTTTTTAACTCTTCTAGTGATTGTGTTAGGTCGTGAGCATCCATAATTTTTCACTGTCATCCCGAGCGACCCACAGGGAGCCGAGGGATCCCTTTAAAAATTAATTTAAAATTTTTAGTCTTTCTTTTGTTGGTTGGGTACCAATCATGAGCCAAATCTGTCCATTTGGGATTGTCTTTTTTTATTAAATCTTCTTTCTTTTTTTCTACTCCAATTTTTTAATTATTTCTCTTATTCATCATGCAAACAAAGTATTTTTTAATTTGTCTCATAATTTTACAAAAAGGGATCCCTCCACTTCATTCGCTCGTTCCTCGCTCATTTCGGTCGGGATGACAAGTGACCCCAATACACCTATAATAACAAACCCCCGGCTAAAAATCAACCGGGAGTCTTGTATTTTTTAATTGAATCCGTCTAATCTGTATAATCTGTGATCTGTAAAATCTGTAATAATCTGTGAAATCTGTGTTATAAATTCAAATTCTTCCCATACCCCCCAATCCAAGGCAATTCTTTGGTTTTTCCTTGCGTGGTATTGAGAATTCCAACAATCATTAGTATAAAACAAGCAATACTACCAAAAAATCCAACTAACCAGCCAATAACTGGTACAATCATGGCAATACTTACTGCAAACCAGGCAATGCACAACACCAAACCCTGCTTACCGTGAAACTGCGCAAATGGGCTCTCTTTTTTTAAAAGCAAAGGCACTAAAGCCAAAATACCTAAATAGGCAATGGCAGCGATTAGTTTATTTTCTTCTACGTCGCCGTGTCCTGAGCTTGTCAAAGGATTCGAATTTATCGGCTGAAGTGGTTGAGAGGGTTGTTCTGATTGAGAGGGTTGTGGTGGTTGAACCGGAGGATTTTGTTGATTTTCCATATGGTTTAATTTATTAGTTTAATTTTTTCTTGTCCTCGGAAGAGGTTAAGTAATTTTTATTAGAAACAACAGATCTACCCAATTTTTTTTCTAATTTTTTTCTAGCTCCACCAGCAATATCACCGCCTGCCTTTGCATCTTCTTGTAATTTTTCTAATCCTTTGGAATCTTCATTGCGATGAATTTCGGTGGTAGCACGTTCGCCCAGCATAGAAAATATTAATTCAAAATCATCCATATGATCGCGTAAGTTTTCACGTTGTAATTTTTTATATTTTTTGTGCTCTGCTGGTGTAAGATCAAAAGTTGTTTTGGCAATCTCAGCTGTTAGAATTTCATAATCTTGATTTTCTTTGGCTCCACGTTTTTGCCATTCGTCAGTCAATTCTTCACGAATAGCAATCCCACGCATTCTTTTCTCAATCCAATCATCAGAATATCCTTTTGCTTTGTACAACATCCTCGTTCTTTTGGTAGCAAGTTCTGGATCTTCAATCTCTTTTATCCTTTCATAACCAACTTTTGCCAACCAACGCTTGAATGGTTCGGCTTTTGGTGATGGGATTGATTGGACTATGCGAAAAATATTTTCAGTATTTGCACAGTCAGTATCCCGTTTTTTACCGTCTACTGCAACCATTTTCAACCGTCCGATTTCATCGGACACTTCAAAAAAACCCTCTTCTATCAATTTTGTCTTTAAATCATTCCAATACTTTCTTGGTCTATCAGAACCAGTCAAAACCTCCACCACATCCACAACCGAAAACCACCACTCATTATTGTGAATAATTTTACGAATCTCTTTTCTACGAAATATTGCTATTTTTGTTTCCTCCATAATATGTTAGTCAAAAGTTTGTAAAGTCATAAGGTCTTAAAGTTGAATATATTATAACGTAATAACAGAAAAAAAACAAAACCCACCATTACTGACGGGTATTTTTGTTATATTATAAATCTACTATTTTCCTTGTTCGTTTTTCCACGCTTCAATTGCTTCTTTTATTGCATTATTTTGAAATCCAAATTCCCTTACTGATGGATGACTCTCAATATAGTCAGCAGGAGCCACCCAGCTTTCTGCAGTACCCTTATCTTCATCAGCTGGATAATATCCTGCCATATCTTCAGTTGCGCCCACTGACCAAGAACCCATCCCATTCATTGTAAGATGCCAATTAAGTTTCTTTTTTATTTCCTTACCTTCTACGCCTCTTTTTATTGTTTCCATATAGATTAAATTAATTAATAAATTAAATTTTATCCCCAAAATCTTGGGCGACTTTTCTTTATAATTCTTCTATTTTGATCTCTTTGTGCAAAACTTTTAGAGACAGAAGCACTTGACACAAAATCTGGTTTATTGGTCTTAATATATTCAACTAATGATTCAAAATCCTCTCTTTGCCACCCAGGATGTTGACTAATCAATCTATCTTGGATTCCAATCTCACCATCATATTTATCAGCTATTCCACTTTTAAAAGAATCATAGTCAAAATCATCTCTCATGTTTCTTGAAATATATTCTAAATATATAAATTGACCTTTAGGCCCATTAATTAATCCACCTGTTCCTTCTTTTTCAATAGAATCAACAAAATCCCGCGCTTCTCTTTCTATTTCTTCTTGACTTGGTCGCATATTTTCAATCATCTTAATCTTTTCTGCTTTTTCTGCTTCTTCTTGTTTAAATTCATCAACTATTTCTTTAATTATCAACAGAGCTCTTTGTTCACTTTCCGGTTCCACTTTTACAATACCATGCTCGTCTATATAAAACTCTGGATACATACTTGTCCACATAGATTCAAAAGCCCTTTTTATTTCTTCTGAGTTTGGCAAAGTATCCAACCAATCACTTTCAGCTTTTTTCATTTCCTCCCTTTCTTCGGCTGTCCCTTCTCTTCTTCTAAATAAATAAGATCTCATTCCTGTATCTATTATAGCTTCTTCCCTTAATCTATCTAATTCTAAAGCATCTGATTCACTCATACCCTTTTTAGGATAAACTTTTATTTCTCCCATATATTTTAAATTTAAAAACTAAATTAACACCCCTCTATTCTACCCCCCCCAGTGCCATATTGTCAAACAATAAATGTGGACAAAACAAAACAACTCTTAAAAAAGAGTTGTTCTGGTGGTGGACCTGACGGGGATTGAACCCGTTCTTCTACTTGTCAAGGGTAACGTGCTAACCAATTACACCACAGGCCCGTAAGTCCACCGGCAATATTATATCACAAAAATCTCCCTTTGAGGAGACTTTTGAGTGACAAGTAGATATGACCCATAGTATATATGGTTCACGTTACCTATAAATAATATACCACATTTTTTATATCTTGTCAAGTTTTTTGTGGATAAAAACAGCCCCACTTCGGAACTGTTTGTTATATTCTATGTAAATCTGTAAAATTAAAATTATTTTTTTATTCTGCCAAACTAAATTCTACTAAGGCCTTTTTTATTTTACTGTCTTTAGTTTCAAAACCCGGCAAATATTCCACTGTCTCCGAATAATCAATATCATCAAAATAGCTTAGTTGTTCACGAAAAATCTTCTCATTGAATTCTGCACCAAATATCTTCTTTGCTCGCGCACAAATCTGTGCGATTGAATGATAGTCTTTTGTGATAAAATACAAATCAACATAATCTTTCCATTTAGCGCGTCTGCCCAAAGCATATGCTTTCATGGCCGCGAGAGTCAATAAGTCTGGCAATTTGATAATATCATTAAAATTTTTATTAAAAGAAATGGTAAATGGATAATAAAAAAAAGTAAAATGCACATTTTTCAGCATGATTGTGTATTGACCAATTTCATCTCTAAATACTCTTTTAATTTTTTCTTTTCTCTCAATAGACTTTTTAATTTTATTGTTCTCAAATTTATTGCTAGAAAATAAATCAAAATCAATAGAACGGCGATGCCCTATTTGCAAAGCTATTGCTGTTCCCCTGACCAGACCAAAGCGACCGGAAAATAAAGACACTACCGGCAACAACTTAACTTGTTCTTCATCAAGTATTTCTGGACGCATATTTTTTAAAATACAAACTGAAATAATTTTTAGTTTTAGGATGATAATTACATCGTCTTTGACTACTCTGTCTATTAAAAATCTTCGCTGTTTTTTTCATTCCCAAAATTTTTATTAATTTTTGCACATCATCCCAATCACCATAATTCAAAACCGCCTCTACAACCGCTTCCGGAGAGACTTTGCTTATATCTTTTACATACCAAATTAAATATGGCTTAGACTTGAGGAATTTTTCTAGTGTCATATGGCTTTTTTATTCTAATACTTTATTTTTAAAATTTTTGGCTTCATTTAAAAAAAACTTCTCCAAATCTGACTGTTTAATTTTTTTAATCATCTGCGGATAATCCTTTACCTCCTTTACCTGCAAAAACTGTGCACCCAACTGCAAAATATCCACATGCCAATCAAATTTTATTTGAGCTTTTTTCAAAAGACTTTCAATGCTCCACTCATTTTCTTGCAAAATTAAATAAAGATCAATAAAATCACGCGAGCGTGGTTTTTGATAAATAGTAAATACTTTATTAACTGCAATATCTAATAAACTATCAATGGCTAATTTATCAATTTTCTTATTTTCCTCAATGCGTGGAAAAGGGAAATAAGTAAATTCCGTTTTTACAATATCACCATCTTTCAAATAAAGAAAAAATAAATTACGATTAAAAACTTTCTGAAAATCAATTTTTTTTATTCCAGCATAATTTTGTAATTTTTTCCAAAAAATATACACCATTTGTGAATCAAATTCTTGCTCACTAAAAAAATCCAGGTCTTCTGATAAGCGATGGTGTAGATAATATTCAGCTAAAGCTGTTCCACCAGTCAGATAAAAAAAATTACAGATACTACTATCTTTACTAATTAAATCCAACAATCTTTGCTGATTTTTACTCAAGATTGTTTTGTTGACCATAAAAGAAAGGATAAATATTTTTTCTTATTAGGATCAAGATTGAGCTTCTCCCAATTAACCTTTAAATCTTTAATATTAATCTTTTCACCACCCAAACCAAAATTTACCAGTTGCTCCAAACGCCAAATGGTATATTGTTTTTTATGTCTTTTAAGTTGTTTTATATCTACTGTCCAATTATACATATAGGAATATTATACCACATTTTGACCCTTTTGTCAAAAACAAAACAGCCCCACTTCGGAGCTGTCTCTTAATTCTTATAACTTTCATATCTCTAATCTGTGGCATCAGTCCAAATCTGTGATCTGTTAAATCTGTTCAAAATCTGTGTAATCTGTGTCTTAATACATTCCTGGCATACCGCCTCCCATACCCGCAGGCATAGCAGGTTCATCTTTCTTTGGTAAATCTGTCACAACCGCTTCAGTTGTTAGGAACATCCCAGCCACTGATACTGCATTTTGCAAGGCTGAACGAGTCACTTTGGTTGGATCAATAATACCAGCCACGACCATATCTTCATAATTACCAGTCTGAGCATTGAAGCCGAAGTTGCCTGTATGTTTTTTAATCTCATCAACTACTACAGCACCTTCATAGCCAGCGTTTTTAGCAATTATTCTAACTGGTTCTTCTAGAGCTCGACGTAAAATACCCACAGCAACCATTTCTTCATCGTCTAAATTCAAATCATCAAGTGCTCTGATACCACGAAGTAAAGCAACACCACCACCAGGAACCACACCTTCTTCAATGGCCGCTTTAGTGGCACCAATAGCATCTTCAATTCTATGCTTAGTTTCTTTCATTTCAGTTTCAGTCGCAGCGCCTACTTTTATAATTGCCACACCACCGGATAACTTAGCCATGCGTTCTTGTAATTTTTCTTTATCAAAATCAGAGTCAGATTGTTCAATTAATTTTTTAATTTGAGCAACGCGATCGGCAACAGCTTGTTTTTCACCAGCACCACCAACGATGACTGTATCTTCTTTGCTAGCAATTACTTTTTGCGCGCGACCCAAGTCAGTTAGTTCAACTTTATCTAATTTTAAACCAACTTCTTCAGTAATTAATTTTCCGCCAGTCAAAACAGCAATGTCTTGAAGCATTTCTTTACGTCTATCACCAAAACCAGGCGCTTTGATGGCTAGAACATTGAAAGTCCCACGAAGTTTGTTTAGTACTAAAGTAGTTAAAGCTTGACCATCAACATCTTCGGCAATAATTACTAAATCTTTTTTACCTGACTGAACAACTTTTTCTAATAATGGCAAAATATCGTCTACTGAAGAAATTTTCTTGTCAGTAATAAGAATTGAAGCATCTTCATATTCAGCTTCCATTCGCTCTGGATTAGTCACCATATATGGTGATACATAACCTTTGTCAAACTGCATACCTTCTACCACTTCCAATTCAATTCCAAAACTCTGTCCCTCTTCAACTGTGATTGGACTCTCTGGACCAACCCTAGTCATAGCCTCGGCAATTTTCTCACCAATTTCTTTATCATTGGCAGAAATGGTAGCAACATTGGCCCACTCGTCTTGCTCAACAGCTTTTGAAATATTATTTTGAAGTTCTTCAACAATTGCTTTGCAAGCTTTGTGTAAACCGCGGTTAAGCGCAACAGCATTAACACCGGCAGTAACATTTTTCAAACCCTCTTTTACAATTGCCTGAGCGAGAACTGTAGCTGTGGTAGTACCATCACCAACATCATCATTGGTTTTGCTAGCCGCTTCTTTTACTAATTCAGCCCCAAGATTCTCAAACTTATCGTCAAGTTCAATTTCTTTAGCCACAGTCACACCATCTTTTGTAATAGTCGGTGCGCCATAACCACGATCTAGCACAACATTGCGTCCCTTTGGACCTAAAGTTACTTTTACAACATTAGCCAATTGATCAACTCCCCTCACCAAAGCCTCACGAGCCTCAGTATCAAATTTAATTTGTTTAGACATAATTATTGGATTAAATTTAATTTACTAGAAAATTTTATCATTTATCATCTATCATTTATTTCTTCTAACTCATCTGATAGATGATAAATGATAGATGATATTTTTTTCTTATACTCTGTATACCTACTCCAAAACTGCAATCACATCCTCATGCCCCAAAATCTTATAATCCTCCCCATCAAATTCAATTTCTTCTCCTCCCCATTTCTTAAACAAAACTTTTTGTCCGACAGACAAGCCTAGTTTGGCAAGTTTTTCACCATTACCCAAAGCAATAATTTCTCCCTCCATCTTTTTTTCTTTATCAACTGTATCTGGCAAAACAATACCAGAAGCAGTTACTTCTTCCTCCTTAACTGGTTTGACCAGCACGCGGTCGCCTATTGGTTTTATGTTCATATGGTTCGTTGTCATTCCGAGCGAAGCCGAGCCTGCCTGCCGGCAGGCAGGGAATCCCTTTCTTAACCTCGCTCTTATTTAAAAATAATTATTATCACTCTTTTATATTGAGTGCTAAATGTATACCATATTGTACACTATCTACTAAAAAAGTCAACACCTAAATTATCCACAAGACTTTAAGCTTACGAGCCATAAAAAATGCCTGCCCCGTGACGAACGTAGTGAGTTTTACGGGGTCAAGAGGGTGAATTTGTGGATATTTTTATATCACAGTTTATTATCCAGCCCCAGAGGGGCGGTCTGCATTTTGGCTAGGCTCCACATGAATCTGTGATCTGTGTAATCCGTAATAATCTGTCTGAATCTGTGTTATTAATAAAAACAAAAACCCCGCAACTTCTAACAATGCCAATTCTACTTTGATAAACACAGTGCACGCATATTACCCATCGAGTACGATAAGGTCTGTGCTAAGTCTCGATGTATAGTCGAGATCAACTAATATCTATCCAGTAAAAATCAGCATCAAGCTACGAGATTTTGTGGGCCCTGGGCCCATCGGAGGTATTTACTATCCATAAACGTAAATTCTGTTAAATTGTGATTAGTCCTGCCATGTACCCTTGTGGTACATGGTTGTCTCCTCCTTAGGGGCCTCTTGATCCCGCCGTTGTCTACCAGATCGAAATCTGAGAGTCAACTATTTGGTAAGTATTGCTACCTATCTTACCGTTGCGAAGTCCTAATGAAAGAATATCGTACGGACACAGGGATCAAAAAAGCCCAAAGTAGGAGACAAGCTCATAATACCGTCTAGATATGAGATAGTGATGCCTGTCAGTAACACTGTCTCGCTAGCGTGTATCTTGCGCCTGTCGCCAACTCTGAGCTCTATGGCTTTCGGTTGCTGCTGTCGCTAAGATTGATTTTTAACCTCCATATTATTGATTCCAACTCAAAGTTGGTCGCTGGCTACATCTATAGTATGCCACAAAACAAAAACCCTGTCAAATCAGGGTTTAAGAAAAATTTGGCTTATTTTAGCAAAAAAATAGTTTACAGGGTGTAGCCTGAGCGCTAGCGAAGGCGAAGCCCTGTGGACTACCTGTGAAGATACTGTGTATTAAATCTAGTAATCAGCCCCCAAAACACCCCGGTTAAAAGCAATCCCGCATAAGAAGAATATAGATAATGATCCAGATTGGCTAAAATTAAAAAAGAAAATATTAAAACTAAATAAAAAAGATTAATATGCATCATATCAAATTTTAATCTGCGAACCTGCCACATCGAAAAAGTAACTAGACACAAAACAAACAGGGCTAAACCAATCAAGCCTAACTCAGCAGTCAAAAGTAAAAAAACATTATGAACTGGTTGATATTCCCAGGCTGGTATTTGAGGATTATTCTGTTGCAAATATAAAGTATAATTTCCTATTCCCACCCCCAGCCACAAATTATCTTTAATAATCCCCCCCGATTCATCATAACCATTCAATCTCTCTTCAACTGACTGCATTTCATTGGGAGATGAGGCCGTAATACGCACACTAACCAGAGGCCAAAATATGATTGTTAATAAAAAAATAATTGTAGCCAAGTAAACTGACAAAAAGCGCAGTCTATAAAAATCCGTAGTCTTATGAAGTGATAAAAATAATAAAATAATCAGAAAAATTGATAGTGTTAATATCGCTGATCGACTAAAACTCAAAAATAATCCAGAGACAAGAACGGCAGAAATAAAATAAAAAATAATTTGTTCGCGATAATTACCCTGACACCAAAACCAATTTCCGATTTTACAGGTCTTTTCCCGCTTAATCACCAAAGCCAAAAGCATGGATATAATTAATGATAATGATAAATATCCACCCAAAACATTGGGGTGTGAAAAAGATCCATAGGCACGCAACCATCGGCCAACTCCACCACCCGATATTATTGAAGTGCCAGCTTCCCAAGCTTCATGACTTGCGAGTCCCAACCACTTACTAGGAAAGGTTATTTGCAATAAAAATTGTCCCATTCCCAAAAGAGCTGTTAGACTGGCGCCAGCTATCAACGAAAAAGTCGCTTCCACAAATGACAATGGTCCCAAAAAAATCATTAGAAAAATCAGAACTGCTTCCATAATATGTAATGAACTTTGTAAAGCTATTGCTGGATCTAATGCCCAGACGATTGATGATAAAACATAAAGAACAAGCAAAAGACAACTAATCAAAAAAATTCTATCTTTTGTAAAAGCAAATTTTTTAATTTTTTTCCCTGCTTCTTTCCATTTATCTCTATACCAAAACATAAACACAACTACTGTAATCCAAAACAAGATTTCTGTCGCATACATTCCCAGCGTGGCATATTCAAACTTCACCCCACCCAACATCACTTCTCTAAAAATAAAAATTGTCTGCCAGGGGAGGAGAAAGAGGAAGGCGATTAGTATAATTTTTAGTGATTTTTCTAGATTTGGTTTTTGCATAAAAAATAACTACGTGTCATTGCGAGGAAGCCGATTCGCATCGGCTGACGAAGCAATCCCATTCGTTTTTGGATTAAAGACTGGGATTGCCACGTGTCTTCCGCTGCGCTCCAGCACTCGCAATGACACCTATTCCACAGTTCTTGCTAGTCTAGAGCCATAATAAATGATAACCTTTTAAGCAAATATCATTTATCATCTATCATTTATCACCAACCACAGCAATATAGCAATAAGACAATATAACAATATATATCTCCATTATACCAAATCTCACTCCAAATTTAAAGCCTCGCACTTCTTTTCCCACAAATCTCTGTATTCTTCTCGCCGATCTTTCTCATGAAACTTGAGCATTTGATCATTTACTATCACCCGCGTGTTAGCTTCATTTTGTACACTCATATAATTCATTTTCATTTTATTGAGTTGCATATCTTTGGCTTGCTTCTCTAATAAATCACCATAACCAGCTTGCCAAACACGTTCAAAAAACTTTTTAAATCCTTGCCAAAATTTATTATTTTTTACTTGCCAACGCGATAATATATTAAATTTTTGAAATGCGTTTGGTAAAAATTTATTAACCCAAGTATTAGCTTTTTGCAAGCTTATTAATAAATTATCAGGATCATAAACTGGAATTAATTGCGCCAACCAGTACATCAAATAAATATCGGGCTTCGCTGAAGCTACGCCCGACAAGTCAGGAAGTGTTATTTGAGAAAGATTTAAATTATCATCCGCCACATAAAAACTAAGACAAATCTTATTTTTTATCTTCCTCTTGGTTCGGCGTAAATTTAATAGGCTCAAATAAAAAGTAGCAATCGCCCGCGCTAAAAAGATTCTACCTTTTTTTACGATAATAAGCACGTCAATATCACTACTATCTTCTATGCCAATTCCAGAAACTGTATTACAAACAAACACCGCCCGCACAAATGGCACGCGTGCCAACTTCTTTATACCTTTAATTGCTTTTTTCATCTTCCTTTCAACTAACCAAATATTTGCCTGTCGTTTCGCCACCAGTTCTTCTCGCCCTGGTAGAAAATAATAACCTTCTTTCAAATTAATATTTCCTAGTTCTTTCAAACTCTGCAAGGCGACAAAAACTGTCTGTCTGTCAATCTGTTGATCCGCATAATCCGTTATCCGTATATATAAAAACTGCCAAATTTCTTCTTTAGTTAAAGGCTGGTTAAACACATCAAAATACGCCAGGGTCTGCAAAATTGAATTACGATGCCCCTCAGGGCTTTTCGTAATAGATTGTTTTAATTTGTCTTCCATATTATTCATAGTGTACCTTAAAACTACAAATAAGAAAAGACGAGCTTTTAGACTCGTCTTTTCTTATATATTAATTTTAAACCATTTTCACATCACCAAAATTCTTATCCTTATTATTCAAATACATAAAACTAAACGCAGTCAAAATAGTGAGTAAATAAGCATAGGTTGAAAATTCTGGAACCCCTTGTGGTACGTATGTATTATCAGGTATGGTTGGGTGAGTGAGGTATTCCAAAGCCAACTTGATACGAGATCAGCACCACCAGTCGGTGATATGCTCGCAGGATTTAATCCATTTCCAGAATTATACAAATTTGTTATGTCAGTTTGAGTAAGTACTGCGGTATCCCAGATTGATACATTGGTCAAATCCCCAACCCAAGAATAAGTATCCGTAAAATTACCAATATATAAATCTGCTGTTGAATCAAATATGGTGGTAATTGCATCATCTGAAGTTTTTGTAAAATCCGTTATTTCTATTCCATTTACATACATTTTTATAACACCCCCATCAAAGGTAAAAGCTACCTGTGCCCAACCAGAGACTGGTAACACATCATCTGTGGTATACCACAACTTGGTATGCCCAGCTCCACCAGTTCCATTATCTATTACAAGCAACTCCAATTTACGAGCACCACCGGTTTGAGTATATGTTCTCCATAACCACGCTGATTGACCAGCAGAATACTTTGATGCGATATGATCCCGAGTACTCTGATTTCCACATTCAACCCAAGCTACAAAAGATAATTTGTCTGTGATACTAAGTGAGGCATCATTTCCAACATTCACAATATCATCCCAACTTGTAAAATCAAGTGCCTTGATTGTGCCTCCATCTGAAAATGGAGAATCTTGTATATCCCCCTCTTCCATATTTATCATTGTACCAACATTATTATTGGCCATTGCTATCTGTACTCCCACAGTTGAAAATACAAAAAAACTAAGCACAATAATGTGTAGTATTTTTAATAATCTCTTTTTCATAAAAAATAATAAATAATTCATATACATTATACCACATAATCGTTTTTTTTTTTGAACTTTTAGATAAAATAGGTGTGGATAAGTAACAAAAGACGAGCCATTGGCTCATCAAATTCAATTCAATTCAACTAGATGCATTCAGTGTGTCTCTACATTATATTTCCTCCCTCATCATTGCCGGCTCAGTGCGGATAGGTCGCGACCTATCACTATCAGCTCCTACCTTTTTCATGCTATCATCAACTATCATTTTTTTCTCTTCAAATCTAATCACCTGATCACAACCAATTAAATACTGTTTTTTATTAAAAAAATTTCCCACCTCATACTGCAAAATATTTTGCAACTCAGTATCAAAAATAATATTAAAAACCTTCCCCAATCGCATGCCAGATTCAGTTTCAACATTCATCTTCCTCAATTGTCGCAAATCAAATCGCATATACAAATTTTATGTACGGACAGGTCGCGACCTGTCCCTATCACAATTTACTTCACTATCTTCCCCTCAATCACATCACCCTCGCTCTTTTTTTTCTTATTTTTATTAAATACAACCAACTGTTGCAACGCCATAAACAAAGTTGATAAAAACCAATAAAGTGTCAAACCGCCTGGCAATTTCATACCAATTATAACTGTCAAAACTGGCATCATATAAAGCATCTGCTTGTTCATCATTACTGCCATACCCTCATCTTTAGCACCTGGGCCAGCGTTTGCGGGTGGTTTTTTGCGAGTCATCATTTTAGCCTGCCAAAACTGAGCTCCACCGGCAAGTAACGCCAGTACATAACTTTCTTTTCCAAGTTCAATAAACCCTAAAGATAGTGTATTAATATGACCAGGATTACTAACAAAAGAATACAGTGTGTCAAAATTATCAGTTGTAAGACCCTGACGCAATACCCAATACAGTGCGATCAAAATTGGTAACTGAATAAGAAGAGGTAAACAGGACGCAAATGGATTTACCTTATTTTCCTTGTACATCTTCATGGTCTCCTGAGCCACTTTCTGCTGATCATTTTTATATTTCTTTTTTAGATCATCCAATTTTGGCTGTAAATCAGTCAAAGCTTTTTGTGATTTGATAGATGAAGAAGTCAAAGGATATAAAACCAACTTAATAATAACTGTTACAATCAAAATAACAATACCAACATCTGGTATTAGATTATAAAGCCCCACAAAAACGTTGAATAATGGTTGAAAAAGTATTGTTTGAAATAATGCTGTCATATTTTTGGTTTATCCCGCCTTTAGCAGGGATCCCGTCCAGAGGCGAGATTGGTTAATTTGTTTAATGGTTTATTCGTAGATGATTATAACATTTTAATACATTTTTATCAAGTCATAGGCCTCCCCTCTCTTCACAAGAGAGGGGTTGGGGGTGAGTTATCACACACCTTGATTTTCCCCCTCAAATCTGCTAAAATAAGGATGTAAGTTATTTTTTTATGTTTCAAACAATAAAATCTATGATCAAAAAAGACAGTTCCATAATACTTTTCCACGAAAAACAAGTCCGACGTCATTGGGACGAAGACAAAGAAGAGTGGTTTTTTTCAATTATAGACGTAATTGAGATTTTGACTGATTCTACAATACCGAAAAGATATTGGAGCGACTTAAAGAGCAGATTAGAAGAACAAGGAAGTGAAGTGTACGGAAAAATCGTACGGTTGAAAATGACTGCCTCCGACGGAAAACAAAGAGAGACAGATTGTTTTTCAACAGAAAACTTATTACGTGTTATTCAATCTATTCCCTCTCCTAAAGCTGAGCCTCTAAAACTCTGGCTAGCCAAAGTTGGTTATGAACGAATAGAAGAAAAAACAGGTGAAGACACCATCTCATCCGACAACGCAAAAACAATAAAAAAATCTGAGCAAGATTTAATAAAATAAATAAATTATGAATACTATAGAATTTCTTAGGCAATTCCGCGTACTTGATTATGCTGTTTTTGATTTTGCAGTATCGTTTTTGGGGATATATTTACTAGCTCCCTGGCTATCAAAAATATTTCTAAAAATCAGACTAGACATTCCAAAACGAAATTGGTTATTTTTAACACTACCCCTCAGTATTCTAACCCACCTGGTGGTTTTTTCAATCACCCCGATGACTAGAGATTTTTTTGATATACATGACCATTATATTTTAAAAATAGTAATTTTGATTTTATTATTTTTTGGGATAAGGGGAATAAAGATAGTTAAGAAAAAATAAAAAAACCACCCCAATAAAACTTCGAGACAGTTTTTCATTACTTAATTACTAGACGAATCAACTTCTCCGCAGCAAGCTGACGGAGTATGAATAAGTAATTTTCGAGACAAGCCTCGGGGAATTAAACCCCTCGTCCGCCTTGGGCGGATTAAATTACTTTTCCTCCTCTCCTTTTTCTTCTTGCCCGTCTTCTGCAGGGATCCCGTCCGTAGATGGGACTACTTTTTCATCAACAATCTCTTCAACTTCTTCATCTTTCTTCTTAGTAGCCTGCTTGACAACCTTCTTCTTTGGCTTTTTTTCCTTCTCTTCTTTTTCATCAACACTTTCCTCACTCACCTCCGTGTCCTTTTCATCTTCTGTGCCTTCCTCGTCAACTTCTGTATCTTCCGTGTTAGTATCAACACCACCCTCTTGAACTACATTAATTTTCCAACCAGTAAGATCAGAGGCAAGACGAACATTTTGACCACCACGGCCGATAGCTAATGAGAATTGATCCTCAACTACTTTTACAGTAGCTTCTTTATCTTCTTCATTAAGTTCTACTGAATCAATCTTAGCTGGAGACAGAGCATTTTTAATATAATCTTCAGCTTTACCACTAAATTGAATAATATCAATTTTTTCACCACCAAGCTCTCCAATAATAGTAGTGATACGAGATCCACGTTGACCAATACAAGACCCGATTGGATCAATAGTGTCATCATCTGTGTAAACAGCTACTTTGGAACGATAGCCGGGATCACGAGCAACACCTTTTATCTCAATGGACTCAGCATTAATCTCGGGAATTTCCTCATTAAAAATAGCTTCTATCATTTTTTTACTAGAACGTGACAAAACAATTTCCAAACCACGATTACCCATTTCAACTTCTTTTATCAAGAAACGTAAACGAGCACCGGGACGATATTGTTCACCACGAATTTGTTCACTAACTGGAAGCAAAGCTGTAACTTTTCCCATATCAATAATAATGGCACCACTGCGATCACGGCGCTGAACCACACCATGAGTCAGTTGCCCGACCTGTTCTTTTAATTCATCATAAACGGTATTACGTTCAGCCTCACGCAAACGTTGGATTACAACTTGTTTGGCAGTCTGAGCAGCCATCCTACCAAAATCCCCACCAACCTCCAAATCAATTTTTAAAATTTGTTCCACCTTGGCTTTTTTATCATGTTCCTTGGCCTCGGTCAACATCAGCTGAGTCTTTGGATTAAATTTGGCCAAACCTTCGGTTTCTTCATCAGTAAGCTCACGCCCTTCTTTCATTGCTTCCTCACGAAGACGAGATAGCTCTTCTTGGTCAGCTTCCAATTTTTCTTCATCAACATCCTCTACCACTTCTTTTTCATCCCAGATCTTCATATCGCCAGTTTCGGGATCAAAAATTACCTGAATATTTTGCTGACGATTACCAAAATCCTTACGATAGGCAGCACCTAACGCAGATTGAATGGCATCTAAAACTTCTTCATATTGAAGACCTTTTTCATCACAGATAAACTGGATGGCTTTTGTTACTTCTGACATATAATTTTCGTTCGCCCAATGTCATCCCGAGCCCCAGCACCACAAGGGTGCGGGATAAACTCCATCAAGAGAGTTGGAATGACAACCAGGATATTATTTAAAAAAGAAAGTAGCCTATTAAGCTACTTTCTATATAATTGTATTATAGCACATTTTGAGGAGTTTGTCAAGATTTGACTATTTCACCTGTAAAAAACCTGTCAAAACCTGCAAACCATCAACTATATTAAATGTAGCATTAAATTCTATAGGGCTAGGATCATAGAAAAATTTACCCATATATTCATCAAAAGAATTTGAGTCAAATGCATCAAGCGGTGCATCACCACAATCATCTATAAGTGAATTACTAGGACCATCAGGAAGAGAAACTGAGAGTTTAACTGAGGGTTTTTTGGAATCTTCTTCACCACAATCATCATCACAATCTAAATTCCCAAAAGCAGATAAAAATCCAGGAGGACAACCACTTGCATTACCAGAATCTCCTTCTGGATCCATATTAAAAATACCAAAAAGTTTTCCCTGATCTTTACCACTAATAGTCACATGAACCATAAATCGCCCGCCCGCTAGACTTTCTGTAGTTTTTCCCAAATTAACAGAACTACCTTCCCCAAACCCAACTTTTCCACCTCCAGCAGCCCATTCAGCTGCATCTCCAAAATCACCTAATTGATCATAGATTTCATCTAAAACATTTTTTTTCTCTGTTTCGGGTGGTTCTTTAGTTGGAAGGGAATTGGAATCTCCTACCGTAGTATCATCATCTCCTGTAGCATCATCATCTCCTGTAGCATCATCAGTTATTGTAACATCTGGTTCAACATCACCTTCTTCCTTGTCATCAATACTTGCACCTCCGCCAGGAATATTAAGGGTTTTAAATCCTGGACCACAACCTTCCATAGGATTGCCTTCAAACAGGCCTTTTGGAGTCATATCAGGAGCATCATCAGGTCCAAACCCACTTCCTTGTTCAGATGGCATATTAGCAGGACCATCCCCACCTGCTTCTCCACCGCCAGTATTTGTCTGTCCTTCTGCTTCAAAACAGCCCAACGCATTTATACCGGCACCACCCGACATCGCTCCGCTTGGTAAAGCTCCGAAAGAACTACCACCTATGCCAGTCGCCCCTTCCTCTCCCCCCTCAAGGGCTTTTACCAAATTTTTAAAAAGAATTCGGTTTAGTGGTCCAAATGCAAGCTGTGCAGGATCAAGTTTATACCCCCAAACCTTAAAATCTTGTCCAGCATTAGTACCATCATAAACCACAGTAAATACGCCATTACCGAGGAATTTCTTCACTTCTCTCTCCCTCAAAAAACTCCACATAATTTTTCTATACTGAACTGGACTAAAATCTGCATAGACTATTCCAAATACTTTTTCTATTTCTACAAAATTTCCTTTGGAAGCATTTTCCATGGCAGAAAAATAAATTTGTTCTGCTCCTGGGTGTAATTTTGAATAATTGTAAAAATCATTCAAAAGAATATTACTAGAAAAAAGTATTTTTCCAAATTCTTTTCTAGTCATTCTTTTACCAGCCTCTTTGGCATAATCCACAGTATGATTATAGGCAATATCAGCTGCCGTAAGACGAGGTGCCTCTACAGGAATACGTGATGTGTTTCTAGATACTGATCTAATACCAGCCCCCGCAGCAGCTATGGCTGCAATTCCCAAAAAAGCAACAGCAATTGCCATTTTAGTACTAGATGGTACCTTAACTCTA
>JBDRSF010000025.1:0-2404 GCA_043825135.1 Candidatus Magasanikiibacteriota bacterium | reverse complement strand
AGAGGTAATTACTGGAGTGACTATGATGAAGAAAGGGAAGGTTGTTATGATACAGACTCTGATGGAATTTGTAATTCCCCGTATGTAATTGATACGGATAACCAGGATAACTATCCATTTAAAGAAATCAATGGTTGGATTAATTATTCTAGGGTATCTAGTATTAATATAGCTACCTCTGCTAGAAAAATTTATTATGCAGATGCAATTAATGCTGCAAGAACTGCTTTAACATCAACCGAACTAGGAAATATTTTAGCTGATGAAACTTTTACTGATTTAACAGGAACTGAATATGATTATACACAGACAATTAAAACAGGAACTACTGCAAGTGCATTTGGAACAAGTGGTGGTGATTTAGAAGACCCTGCATTATATCTCGACGTAGGAACTGCTCCGGATACTAATGTGCTTTACAACTATACTTTAAGTCTTGTTAAAAATCTTAATGTCTCTGATTCAACAAATGTTCAGGGAGAAAAAATTAAAATCCTTGGAGGAGATTATGTAATTGGAGCAAGCTCAACAAATACTACTTTGTATTTGTATGAAGATGGAACTCTTGTAACAATTGAGGGAGGAGAATCTAAATCTGTTGAAATCGCAGGAACAGAACATACTATTGGATTAATATCTACTTCTAGTGCAACTTCTGGAGAAATCAGTGTTGATGGAACAAGCAAATCTGTTATAAAAGGTAATGTATATTTTTTTCCAGGAAATGTAGTTGTATATGTTAAGAATATAATTCATCCTGCTTTTGCTGGAGATTTAAGAAATATTAAACTTATAATTGGTAAGAATATTTTAAAACTCAAGAATGGACAGACAGTAAAACATGGTGCTGGAGAATCATCAATTAAAGGAACTCGAGCAACAATTACTGCTGCTGGACATGGTAAAATTTCTGGATTTACAATTCAGGTTGCTATGAAAAAATCAAAAGAAGACCATTTAGCAATTGGAAATACATTTATAGATCCTATATTTGGAGGGTTATCAGTTTTGTTTGCTAATGCAGTTCCTGCATTTGAATCTAATGCTAGAGGGAGGATTGTGATAGATACTGATAATAATCAGTATGCTTATGTCACTTTCACAAGTGCAAGAGCTGGAAGCACTGGTGAACAAAAAATAGCCTATATATATGATAATAATACTGCTGGAAAGATTGTAGCTCCTGTATTAGCCCATGATGCTGTTAATTCAGATGGAAAGGGTTATATCCATGTGCTTGAAGGTGAAAATGCAAGAGAGGGGGATTGGATAGTTATTAATAAAGGAGATGCTGGAACAATTGTTGAGATTACTGATATAAGCATTGATAGTGCTACCACCGGCTCTGTTTCATTTGAAGATGTTATCATATTTAAAAGTCGGAAAGATATAACACTAACAAATACTCCTGGAATAGGTTATCAAAAAACAGGAGTTAATCTTTATGGGGGAGATAATTATACAGTGAAGATTGATAATACTGGAACTTTTGTCAATATAACTTGGAGTGAAGTGGGTACTAAGACTTTATTTCCAAGAATTAAATTAAAAAATGGAGGGTGGTTTGCATTTTTAACAGAAACATCTGTTCCAGATGGAACCTCTGTTATTCTTCCAAGTGGAACTTCTACATTAAGGACAAGTGGGAATGTTATAAGGGATAGTATGTCCTCTATCACTCAGGATAGTATTGAATGGGGAATTAAGAGTGATTCTGGAAATCCGGCGATATATAAAATTCTATCAACAGAAACTAAATGTAATTTTGATTCAAGTACTGGTCCTGCAATTTTATTTATGGAACCTAAACATGGAGATTATATATGCATTCCCCTTACTACTAAGTGGGTAACTGAAATTGCTATAGGTGATCCTATATTTAACGGACTAAATTCTGGAAAACAGAGATTATCTAGTAATACCTACAAAAGTCAGTTTCTTGATGTGTATGGCACTTTAGTAACAAAAGAGGATAGTACTTATGGAAATGGAATGGTTACAATTGTTTATCCTCCTTCTAAAATGTTCTTGGATATTTTCTTTAAATCAAAAAGATAAATTTATAAACCCCAATCTTCACATATTCTCAAGTTAAAAGGCTACAATTAGCCAATCTAATGCTGCAAAGCATGACTCAAATAAAATGGAAACATCAACAGTATATGAATTACCAGCAGGAGAATACAACTCAAAATTAGCAGAAGCTCTAAAAAAGATAGAAGAATTCAAACAACCAGAATGGGCGCAATTCACAAAAACAGGAGTTGCAAAACAACGTCCACCTCAAGAACCGGACTTCTGGTACAAAAGAGCAGCCTCTATTCTAAGACAAATTTACATAAACAAGGTTGTCGGAGTAAACAGACTAAAAACAAGATACGGAAGCAAAAAAAACAGAGGCTAT
>JBDRSF010000024.1:0-3800 GCA_043825135.1 Candidatus Magasanikiibacteriota bacterium | reverse complement strand
CAAAACTCCTTGGAAAAATAACATCATAGGTGGTTCATGAATCTGTTTTAACAAAGGCGGAAAGACTATATCCTCTTCGGTGATGATTTGGATTTGTTGCTGTGATAGCCACTCCCCCACTTTGGTTGGTGTATACTCACTTTGCAACTTTATAACCGATTCTTCAATCTTTTCTAACTTAAGCAATTTGGCTAATTTTGCCGGCTGGCGCCACAAATTAACCAGGTCAACTTCGCCTTTTCTATGAGCCATGATTATAAGTCGTAAGCGAGTTTGACCAATCCCCTCCACCATCAACAACCACGCCAGAACATGTTTTTCTGCCAGTGACCACTGCTTAACTTGGTTCATTAGCTAAGCCTACTCCACGTTTCTGACGTAAAGTGTAGCGGAATTAGCAGGTTTTTCTCTAATCAGGAGTTCAAACTTCCAAAAATCATGAAGCTACAAATTGGAGATAATTATCTCTATTAACAACTTGAAATGAGCTTTGAGGATAGGCCAATAGAAATTTTTTGGGAGTTTTAGCTTTGGATTGACTAAATTTAAATTCATAGGCGAATAAGGAACCATCTCGTTCTTCAAGCAAATCTATTTCTTGACCACCCCATGTCCGCCAGAAAAAAATATTGGCCCCTATTGCCAAATAATGTCTTTTTTTCATTCTCTCCATAAACATTAAATTCTCCCACAGCGGGCCGATGTCATTTCTAAAAGCCACGGGATTAAAATTGGATATGACTGCATTTCTTATTCCATTATCATAGAAATAATATTTTGACTTTTCCTTTATTTCATCGCGCAAATTTCGACTATACCCTCGAAGATTAAAGAGAATAAACGATTTCTCAAAAATATCCAGATAACGCAAAACGGTTTTTTTATCCATACCAATTTGTGCTCCTAATTCAGTCAGAGAAACTTCGGAACCAACTTGAAAAGCTAAAAGTCTCAATAGATCCAAAAGCACTTTTGATCCCTTGACTCTATCCAACTCCAAAATATCTTTCAGGAGGTATGATCCAACAATCTCTCTTAAAACGCTTTCTCTTTCCTTGTTTGATTTCTGCATTAGCGCTTCTGGATAACTGCCATAAATCAACTGCTGTTCGAGGGTGCGTTTAAGATCAAAGGTGTTTTGTTGTTTTTCAAGTTCCAAAATTGATACAGGAAAAAGAGTTAAGGCAGTTTTTCTTCCAGTTAAAGGTTCTCCAATTTGGCCAGCAAGTTCAAAAGACGAAGATCCCGTCACCAAAACCCTGATGTTGTCAACTGAGTCTACAAGAAGTTTTAAAGATTCACCAATATTTGGGATTTTTTGCGCTTCATCAATGACTACCAATTCATATCCTTTGGCGTATTCCAAGATTTTTGTCAAATCGGGTTTGGCAAACACTTCATTAATAACTACATCTCCACCATTCCCATAGACATAGTTCATGTTGCACAACGACAAATACTTCTTAACAAGAGTGGTTTTGCCAACTTGGCAAGGTCCATATATAACCAAAACTTTATTAGGCTTCAGAAAACTACCCAAGTTACTGTAAAAGCGATCTATATTGATTATTTGAACTTTCATACAATATGTTGTACCACAATCCCCAAATTATGTCAATTATGTGGATTGTCACTCCCCATAATGGGTTAAATTTGGGGAGTAGGGATTATTTCACTAGCTTGCCGACACACTCTTGACTTTCGATGATCTTCGAAATACAATCATTCTGCTGTGAAAAAAATCGAAACAATCTGGCACCATATTTTATACAATTCTCTTGAAAAAAAGCAGTACAAATACACCCAACAAGGTTTGGCCAAAGAATTTGGCTATTCTTTGAGTACAGTTCATCATGCCTTAAAAATTCCTGCTAGTCTTGGGGCAATCCGCAAAACTTCTAAATTTTTTGTGCTTGAGAATTTTGAAAAACTGCTTTTTTACTGGGCCAGTGTCAGAAATTTGGCAAAGGATATTATTTACAGTACTTTTCTTGAGCTACCTATGATTCAACTGGAAGGTTTTGTGCCGGCAGACAGCATTTACGCAGGCTACAGCGCAGCCAAAAAAATTTTGGGCGAAGCGCCGGCTGACTACAGTAAAATCTATTTTTACTATCCCCAAAATAAGCTTGATTATCTTCAAAAGCGTTTGCCGCCTGCTTCCAAACAGGCAAATGTTTTTGTATTAAAATTGCATCCGGCGATGTTGCAATATGGCTCTGTCACAACACTACCCCAGACATTTGTGGACATTTGGAATTTGCGCGACTGGTATGCTAACGATTTTACTCAAAGTTTGGAGAAAAAAATCCATGGCCTATTATCATGATTTAGTCACCCAAAAAAGTTGGCATGAACTGCAAAGGCTAAAAAACCTGATTGAGTTTGTTCTGATCGGTGGCTGGGCGGTGTATTTATATACCCAATCTCTAAAATCAAAAGATATCGACATTATTATTGACTTTGACAAACTGTCCAAACTTAAAAAGAATTACCTGGTGAGTAAAAATGACAGATTGAAAAAATACGAAGCTGTCAAAGATGAGGTGCAGATCGATCTTTATCTGCCTTTCTATTCTCATTTAGGCATTCCTGTTGAAAAACTAACCAAATATACTAACAATGTGGAAGGTTTTACCTTGCTTGAAATCAACCACCTCCTGGTTTTAAAATTATTTACCTTGACTCAGCGGGGAAGAACCCCAAAAGGTCACAAAGATTTCATAGATATTATTGCTTTAATTCAAAGTAAGATGATTGATTGGCAAGAAGTTAAAAAAATAATCAAAGATAATAATCTGCGAGCAAGCATTACGGTTTTTAAACAGTTTTTATCCGAATACTTTGAAGTGCCCGAACTTGGTCTTAACAGCCACTATTTTTCCAGAATGAAAAAGGCGATTGTCAATGAATTGGATTTAAACTAAACCTACTCCCCATTTCTGACTTAAAGCGTAGAGTTTAGAGTCGTATTTTTTCTAATGTACTAAAAATACCATTGGCGATTGATAAAGTTGAAAGAGTTGACACATTCAAATTAGACGCTATCGCTTCCTCTGGAGACATAGACACATGAAGAAAAATAGTTTTAACATTCTGATCTGAAAAATACTTTAAACATTTGTAATAAACATAATTGCATACGTAAGTACCTGCATGAAAAGAAATTTTAGCAGGCACATGATTACCTCTTAAGAAATTAAGAAAGGCTCGAACATCAACTTTTGTTTCGTAACATAATTCTTTTGATTTATCTATCTTTTCCAGATTAAATCCTCCACTTTCATCATCTAAATTCTCTGAATACTTATAATTCAGACCAACTAGCTCAACTTGAACTCTGTCGATGCCAAAGGCTAAACCAATGCCTAATACGAAGGTTGGTTAAAACTTGTCCATCTTTTTCTTTAAAATATTCCAGCAATTATGTGTGACGGGTAACTGGACTAAATTTACATCTTTTGCATCATACTTTTTTGCCAAGGTTGCTGCTACCGCAAACCCCGGATTACTTTTCAAATTTCTAAACTTTTCGAATGAATAAATCAGTAATTTCATATTTTTGCCATTTGTAATGTGTTTCAACTAACTAAAAATCGTGAGCGTCAGCAATTGATCTACCCCCATCAGCTTTGACACATTCACCATTAATATAAAATGAGTCGTCACTCGATAGAAATAAAGCAATATTAGCGATATTGTCAACACTACAGACTTTCCCAAGTGGATAATCTTTGACGGTATCATCAAGCCATTTTTTCAATTCTTTTGGAGAGCGATTGTTTTCTGAATTGGCGATG
>JBDRSF010000023.1:0-13870 GCA_043825135.1 Candidatus Magasanikiibacteriota bacterium | reverse complement strand
GGGGGGGAAATAAAGAAAGCCTTTCTTAAAAAGCCCCTCTCTTCGCAAGAGAGGGGTTGGGGTGAGTTGTCGCCAATCAAAAAACCACCTCGTGGTGGTTATCTATCTGTGTCGTGTGGAGCCTGTCCTGCCGTTCGATGCTCTGAGGAGCCCTCAGGCTCTCGAAGAGAGCGAAGTCGAAGGATGTATCGTGTGTCGTGAAGAAAGGGATCCTTCGATTCGTCCTAGCGCGAGCTCGGACTCACTCAGGATAACGCCCCGCGTTACATCCTATCATACTCATGCACCTCAATCTGAGCATCAACTTGCTTGGCAGTTTCAATAGCTACTGAAACTACGATCAAAAGTGAAGTACCACCAATTACCAATGACTGAGTACCTGTAACAGCGCTAAGAAGTAGTGGTAAAACAGCAATCAGAGCCAAAAAAGAGGCACCGATAAAAATTATTCTACTCATGGTGTGACCGAGATATTGTTCAGTCTGTTTACCAGGACGAATACCTGGAATAAATCCGCCTTGTCTTTGCAAGTTCTCAGCAATCTTCTGAGGGTGAAAAATAACCGCAGTATAAAAATATGTAAAACCAAATACTAATATAAAATACATTGCTCCGTAAAATAATTGGTTATTAAACAAACTTACCACACCCTGAGAAAATCCCGCAAACCAACCGCCACCGCCTACAAAAAACTGGGCAATCATTGGTGGAAATAAAATAACTGAAATAGCAAAGATAATTGGAATCACACCAGCCATGTTCACACGCAAAGGCAAATGAGTATTACTACCACCATAGGTCTTATTACCCCGAATCTGTTTAGCATAACTAACTGGAATATTTCTCTGACCTTCACTAATAATTACCACGCTTACAACAGTTGCAATTGCAATTGCAATAAACAAAACATAGGTGTATAAATCAGATGGATTATAGTTGATTATCGCTCTTTGGACTACTCCTGGCAAAGATGAAACAATTCCAGCAAAAATCAAAAGGGAAATACCATTGCCAATATTTTTTTCTGTAATAAGCTCGCCAAGCCACATTAAAAAGATCGTACCAGCGGTAATGGTAAGCATTATTGTAATTAATTTGTAGTTAGTCAGGTCAGGAATAATTTGATTCTGCGATTGACTAAGCAGTTTGATCATACCAAAGGCTTGTAAAAAAGCCAATGGTACAGTGGAAAGCCGAGTATACATGTTTATTTTTTGTTGACCAGCTTCACCTTCTTTTTGCAACTCTTCCAATCTCGGCACTACCATTGCTAAAAGTTGAAATATAATAGAAGCAGTAATATATGGAGCAACACCAAGCATAACTATAGAAAAGTTTTCCATAGTACCACCAGAAAAAACATTCATCAAACCCAGAATCTGATTACCTGCCAAAAACTGACGCAAAGCCTCAGTATCAACACCAGGAATTGGTATATGAGCAGCTAATCTAAAAATAACAAGCATCCCCAAAACAAAGAGAACGCTTTTTCTTAAATCTTTTATTTTCCAAATTTTCTGAATCTTTTCCCACATAATGACTACGGATTACGGATAATTCGGATTTACTGATATTACGGATACAATCGTCAAATCCGTACATCCGCATTATCCGTTATCCTTATATATTATTCTAAATTAGAATTTTATTGAACCACCAACCTTCTCTATTAATTCTACAGCATTTTTACTAGCTAAGCAACTTTCAATTTTTAATTTCTTTTTTAATTCACCTCTAGCAACGATCTTAACTCCATTTTTTGGTGTACTAATAACGCCAACCTTAGTCAAAAAGGCAGGGTTTACAACTTGTTTTTCATTGGCAAACTTTTCCAATTCAGCCAAAGTGACAGTTTCTTTTCTTGATACTAAACTTTTAAATCCACGTAATTTTGGTATTTTTTGCAAAGATGCCTTAAAAGCGCGAATTTGATTTCTACTCTTACCACCACTACGAGATCTTTGGCCTTTTAAGCCACGAGCACTGTAGGTTCCTTTGCCAGATCCATTACCACGACCAAGTCGTTTACTCTTTCTTTTGGATTTACTAGCAGGTTTAATTGTAGATGGACTTAATTCCATATTTTTTTATCTTAAACTTTGGTTATTTCCTCTTTTTTAGTAGCATCCTTTTCAACATTCTCCACTTTGATATCTTTTTTTTCTTCCTTCTTTTTAGGTCTTGGTTTAAATGACTGTAGAGCTTCAAAAGCTGCTTTTACATTATTCATTTTATTACCAGTCTTACCCATGATCTTGGCAGAAGCATTTGGCACACCACCAAGCTCCAAAACCAAACGAACAGCACCACCAGCAATAATACCAGAACCACGAGGAGCTGGTTTTATCATTACCTTGGCTGCCTTATATTTAGCTTCGGTTCTATGTGGCACAGTTTCTTTAAAAATTGGTATATTTATTAAATTCTTTTTGGCTTGATTGACTGCCTTTTCTACAGCAATTTGGACATCTTTTCCTTTATCCACACCATAACCAACCCGGCCTTTTCTATCACCAATCACAACTAAGGCACGAAAGCTTAATTGCTTACCACCCTTTGTCACACGAGTAACACGAGCCAAATCAACAATCTGCTGATCAAACTCTGGCTTTTCTTTTTTAAATTTTGGTTTACCTTTTCCTTTGAATGCCATATATTTCATTTATTTCGAGCGCAGCGAGAAATCCATGTCCGCCTCTGGAGGATTTCCACTACATTACGCCCTTTTTTACATTTTAATATTGATTATCTGTTATACTTACTTGATAAAACAATAATTTAATCGTAATATTCTCCGAAAGATCCCTCATTCACTACGTGTAATTTCGGGATAAACTGAAATATTAAAATTCCAATCCGCCATCTCTTGCCCCATCGGCAACAGCTTGAGTTCTGCCTTGATACTGATAACCAGCTCTATCAAAAACAATTTTTACAATACCTTTTTCTTTAGCCTGTTTGGCAATTTCTTGACCAATGATATAAGCTACTGCGGTCTTACCTTTTCTGTCTCCAGCATCAGCTTTTTTATCAATATTTTTACTATGAACTGATACTATAGTTTTTCCGGCAGTATCATCAATTAACTGAACATACATACTTATTAAACTACGAAAAATACTAAGCCTTGGTCTCTCAGCAGTACCTGAAATTTTAGCTCTAACTCGAGCCCTTCTTCTTTCTCTTTTCTCTTTTCTAGTTGTATTATTTTTATTCATAAAAACTTATATTTATGAGCCTGCTTTACCAGCTTTACGTCTTATTACCTCATCAAGATATTTAATACCTTTACCTTTGTATGGCTCTGGTTTACGAATTTTTCTAATCTCGGCAGCCACTCTTCCGACTAATTCTTTATCAGTTCCAGATACTTTTATCTGATTTTTTTCAGTAGAGATCACAATGCCTTCTGGTGTGATATATACCACTGGGTGAGAATAGCCAGCCTCAACTTTCAAATCCTTTCCTTGCATGCTGACACGATAACCAACGCCATTAATTTCCAAATCTTTAACAAAACCTTCGGTCACACCAATTATCATATTTTTGATATGAGAACTAAACGTACCCCAAAGTGAATTTTGTTTTTTTTCTTCTGGTTTTTGAACAGAAACCTTTACTTCATTATCTTCTATTACAACATTAACAACACTGTCTAATTTTCTAGATAGTTCGCCCTTAGGTCCTTTTACATTAACAATACTATCTTTTACTTCAACAGTAACACCTTGTGGAATTTCAATTTTTTGTTTTCCTATACGTGACATAAAATTAATAGATTGAACAAATTATTTCCCCACCAATCCCCTGTTTTTGGGCCTCTTTATTAGTCATAATCCCTTTTGACGTAGACACAATTGCTACACCATAACCATTCAATACTTTTGGCATTTCAGTTGACTTACAATATACTCTGCGACCCGGTTTACTTTCTCTCTTAACCGAACGAATGGCCGGTTGGCGGTTATCATATTTTAATTCCAAAATCATTTTTTTGGCTGGCACAGCTTCAATCTCTTCTATTTTACCCAGATAACCCTCACGACTAAGAATCTCAGCAATGCTTTTTTTGAGTTTGGAAAAAGGTACCTCAACACTGCCCTTTTTAGACATTTGAGCATTCCTTATGCGAGTTAGCATATCAGCAATTGGATCGGTCATCATAGTGTGTAATGATTATATTATAGTTTTTTTTATTAAGATAATTGCACCTCTCCGGCGCATCCGCCGATGAGGCGGATTACCAACTTGATTTACGTATACCTGGCAACTTACCATCATTAGCCAATTCTCTAAAACAAATACGACATAGACCAAACTTACGCAAAAAACCATGTTTGCGGCCGCATTTCCAACAACGTCTTACACTTCTTGAAGAAAACTTTGGTTTACGATTTGATTTTGCAATTTGTGCTTTAGTTGCCATAAACTTTATTTATTATTTTTGAATGGAAAACCAAGTTTTTCCAGCAAGGCTTCACCCTCTTCTCTGCTTTTAGAAGTAGTACATATAACCATTTCTAAACCATGAATTTTTTCTACTGCATCACCCTTTATTTCTGGAAAAGCTATATGCTCTTTAAAACCTAGCGTATAATTACCTTGTTTGTCAAAACTTTTTTTGCTAATTCCTCGAAAATCTCTAACCCTAGGCAAAGTAATAGAAATAAGCTTATCAATAAATTCATACATCTTCTTCCCGCGCAAAGTAACAGATACTCCAATCTTCATTCCCTCTCTAATTTTAAAATTAGAAATTGATTTCTTGGCCTTGTTGTGTACTGGATTTTGTCCAGTTATGGATCGTAAAGTCTTTTCTATATTATCAATAAAACCAGCGTCTTTTATATAGCGACCATAGCCAACATTAATAACCACCTTTTCCAACTTGGGTACTTGCATTATGCTTTTGTAACCAAACTGTTCTTTTAGGGCACTTACTACTTGCTCTTTGTAATATTTTTGCAATCTTGATTCCATATTATTTTTATCACCTTATCACCTTATCACTTTATCACTGCTTACAACCAACTTATGGCTGTGATTAGGTGATTGGGTGATTAAGTGATTGGGTGTATTTAGTCAACGAATTCATCACTTTTTTTTGCGATACGTTTTTTCTCTTTACCTTCCATTTTGTAACCCACTCGCGAAGGTTTACCACTTTTACTATCAATCAACATCACATTACTAATATTAAGTGGGGCTGGCAATTCAATAATCTGTCCTTTTTCTCCTTGACGACGAGCTCTCATGTGTTTTTTTAATACATTTACACCTTCAACCACCACGTAAGATTGTCTAGTTTTTTTGTCAAACAAAACTTGAATTACCTTACCGGTCTTACCATTATCTTTTCCACTCAAGACTTTTACTTTGTCGCCTGTTTTTATTTTCATATATAATCACCAATTATACTTATTTATACAGATCACACAGATCACAGATCTAACAGATAGTACAGATACATTTGTTGAATCTGTACTATCTGTGATCTGTATAATATGTAAAAATCTGTAAAATCTGTTATTATAACACTTCTGGAGCTAGAGAAACTATCTTTTGAAAACCTTTAATTCTCAACTCTCTGGCTACTGGTCCAAAAATACGAGTAGCTTTTGGTTCTTTATTGGCTTTATCAATAACAACAGCTGCATTTTCATCAAAACGAATATATGAACCATCTTTGCGCCGCATTTCTTTTCTCTGTCTTACAATAACAGCGTGAATAACATCACCTTTTTTAATAGCAGCCCTAGGTGCAGCCTCTTTTACCGCACAGGTGATAATATCACCAATTCTAGCATATCTTTTTTTATAACCACCTAAAACTCGAATGCATTGTAATTTTTTTGCACCGCTATTATCTGCTACTCTTAACATTGATCTATGCTGAATCATATCAGAATTTTATTCAAAAATTATTTAATTATTTTTACAATGCGCCAACGCTTGGTACGACTTAGAGGACGACACTCTTCAAAAATAATTTTATCACTTATTTTAGCTTCATTTTTTTCATCATGGACTGCGTATTTTCTAGTAATTGTATATTGCTTACGATATTTTGGGTGCATCTTCCTAATAGCAACCAAAACACTGGCAGTCTTGTCAGCACTAACCCCAACCACTTCACCTTCAAAACGACGCTTTAAAATCTTTTTCTTTTCAGTTGTTTTCTTTTCTTCAATCATACTTAGTATTTAAAATTATTTTTGATCTTGTTTTTTACTTGAATTTAATAGAGTAAGAATACGAGCCACTACTTTTCTTACTTTTTTAATCTCAGTAACATTTTTCAGCTGTTTTTCACTAGCTTGAAATTTTAATTCACGCAATTTATTTCTCTTTTCCAATAATAACTCGTGTAACTCCTTAATACTTTTATTTTTCAAATCTTGAATTTCCATATTATTAAACTTTTTTTACAAATCTAGCCTTTACTGGCAATTTATAAGCGCACAGATCCAAAGCTTCTTTGGCTTTTGCTTCTGAAATACCTTCCATTTCAAACATAACTGTACCAGGCTTGATAGTCACAACATAATGATCTGGTGCACCTTTCCCTCCGCCCATAGGAACTTCACTACCCTTTTTAGTTACGGGACGATCAGGAAAAACACGAATCCAGATCTTTCCTCCACGTCTAACATATCTAGTCAAAACCCTACGAGCCGCTTCAATTTGACGAGAAGTAATCCAACTATAAGTCTCAGCAACTATACCGAAGCTTCCAAAAGCAACTGTGTTTACTCTAGTAGCAACACCTTTATTTGCATGACGTGGCTTGTGCCATTTTCTATGTTTTACTTTCTTTGGTAACAGCATAATTACTTATCCTTAGTAGTTTTAATATTTTTATTTTTGAAACGACTATTATCTTCACTTTCAGCAAACTTATCTTTTCTACCAAAAATTTCACCATGATAAACCCAAACTTTGACGCCAATCTTTCCGTAAATAGTACTTGCTTCAAAAAAAGCGTAATCAACATCACTGCGCAAAGTAATAAGGGGTACTTTTCCAGCTGACAAAGTTTCACGTCGAGCAATTTCTACACCGTTTAAACGACCAGACATTATAACCTTCACACCTTTGGCACCAGCTTTCATAACTCTTTCAATACTTTGTTTCATAACTCTACGAAAAGGAATACGTCTTTCAATATCACTAACCATGGTCTGAGCAACGACAGCAGCTGATAGAGCTGGAGATTTTACTTCTTTAATATTTAATTTAACTTTTAGAGACATTTTCAAGAACTTTCTTTCAATATCTTTTCTTATTTCTTCAATGCCTTTGCCACCACGACCAATAATAAAGCCTGGTTTAGCTGCTAAAACGGTGATGGTCATTTCTTTTGGACCACGCTCAACACTGATAGCATCAATATTGGCATCCTTAAATTTTTTCATCAAAAATCCGCGAATTTCTATATCTTGCTGTATAAAACCAGAATAATTATTTTTGGAAAACCATCTAGAATCCCAAGTGTATATTACCTGTGTTCTGTGAATTTTTGGATGGACTTTGTGACCCATAGTTGCAAATTATTTTTTATCTTCTTTTTTATAATCTTCTTTCTTTATTTTTTTATTTTCTTTCTTTTTTTCTGCTTTTTTTTCTTTATTGTCAGTTTTCTTGATCTTTTTTGCTTCCTTCTCTTCTATTTCGCCTTCCAAAACCAAAGTGATATGACAGCTTCTTTTTCTAAGTGGAGTAGCTCTGCCCATAGCTCTGGGCATCCAACGATGCAAGGTAACCCCTTCATCCACTGTTGCAGTTTTAATTACCAAAGTATCTTTTTTTATTTTATGATTATGCTGAGCATTAGCTATAGCCGAATTCAATAATTTTAAAACTGGACGAGAAACTGTTTTTTTTGAAAGCTCTAGTTGAGTAATCGCATCCTCTACTTTTAGACCACGAATAAGACCAATAACCAAACGAGTTTTGCGTGGAGCAGTTCGTAGATGTTTTAATTTTGCTACTGCGATTGCTTTTTCCATATTACTTATATGAGCTTTATAAATTTCTAATTAACTCTTATTAAATCTTTATTAACTTTTGGCTTGTTGTTTGGCCATTTTACCACCATGACTAACAAATTTTCTAGTTGGGGAAAATTCACCCAATTTATGCCCCACCATATTCTCTTCAACAAAGACGTTTATAAAATCCTTACCATTGTGAACCAAAAATGTCATACCTACCATTTCAGGTACAATAGTGCTAGCTCTAGCCCAGGTTTTGACAGGTTTATTGTCATTGTTTCCTTTGGCTTTACCAACCTTTTTCATTAATTTTTCGTCAAGGTAAGGTCCCTTTTTTAAACTTCTAGACATAATTTACACTTAAACACCTTATCACCTTATCACCTTATCACCTTATCACACTGTATTCAAGAAAAATTATTTCTCATTTTGTGTGATCAAGTGATTGGGTGTTCAAGTGATTGGGTGATTTTTATTTACGTTTTTTACTCTTTCTTCTGTTTAATATAAACTTATCACTCCATTTACCAGGTTTACGAGTTTTTACACCCATTGCCTTTTTGCCCCATTTAGTTTTTGGGCCACCCCTCAAACCAATTGGGCTGTGACCCTCACCACCACCATGTGGATGGTCTACTGGATTCATATTCTTACCTTTCACAATTGGCTTCCAACCTAGCATTCTTCTGCGTCCAGCTTTTCCCCATCTTATCAAACGATAATCAGGATTACTTACCATACCAACTGTTGCTAAACATTTTTTTTGTATCAATCTAACTTCGCCTGATGGTAATTTTATTTGAGCATAATCACCTTCAACAACTTGTAACTGCGCATTATTACCAGCACCACGTACAATCTGACCACCCTTACCTGGTGTTAATTCTACATTATAGATAGATAGACCAACTGGAATTTTTTCCAAAGGCATACGATTACCAGGTCTTGCTTCTATGGCTTCTTGACTGGTAACCACTTTATCGCCAACTTTTAAACCATCCGGGGCCAAATAATAAGCCTTTTTCCCATCGGCACTTTCCACCAACATAATACGTGCACCTCGATTTGGATCATATTCAATTGTTTTTACTTCAAACTCAACATTTAAATCACGACGTTTAAAATCTACCATTCTATACATCTTTTTTACCCCACCGCCACGATGTCTCACTGTAATCTTACCTGTATTATTACGGCCAGCCTTACTCTTCATAGGCGCAAGCAAAGACTTTTCAGGACTTTTTTTGGTTATATCGGAAAAATCTTGCACACTTGATTTGCGTCGTCCTGGAGTAGTTGGTTTGTATTTTCTTACAGCCATACTTTATTTAAAACAAATTGCACAGATTTATACAGATAATACATATCACATATTATACAGATTTTACAGATATGTTTGTCAATATGTTATATCTGTGATCTGTCCAATTTGTAACAATCTGTTAAATTTGTTATTTAAACACCTTCATGAATACTTATTGATTGACCTTTTGATAAGGTAATAATCGCCTTCTTCCAATCACTACGTCTACCACGACTTCTACCATAGCGCTTAGCTTTACCTTCCATATTCATCACATGAACTCTTTTTGGTTCAACACCGTAAACTTCTTTGATTGCGTTCTTTATATCAATCTTACTAGCACTTTGAGCAACTACAAAAGTATACATACCAGCGGTCTCAGCAATTGCAGCTTTTTCACTAATAAGGGGACGAATCAATATTTTTCCCATTGCACCTTTTTTAGGAGTTGTTTTCTTTTTAGTTATAGTCTTTTTTTCAACCTCTTCTTTTTTTTCTTCAATTTTAACATCAGCTGAAATTTCGTCAGTGCTTTTCTCTTCGTCTTTCTTGATTTTTAATTTATCAAGTAATCCCATATATTTATTTCAAACGTTTTTCTAAAACTTCTAAACCTTTTTTAGTTGTAATTATAAATTTATGATGAAGCAAGTCAACCACATTTACATCCTTGGCTTGTTGCATATCAAGTCTCACAACATTGCGACTAGCCAAATTTACCTTTTCATTATTATCAGGAGCCAAAAATAAAGTTGTCTTGCCTTGGCCTGGCAATTCTTTTCTAAGTTTTACCATTTCTTTAACCTTACCATCAACATTTATATCTTCCAAAACTATCAATAATTCATTTAACACTTTATCCGATAAACACATTTTTACCGCCAACTTATTCATTTTTTTGTTAATTTTTTGTTTGTAATTGCGGATACTAAGTGGTCCAAAAGTTACCCCACCACCAACCCACAAAGGTGAGCGGATAGAACCATGACGAGCCCGTCCAGTACCTTTTTGCTTCCATGGTTTGCGACCACCACCGCGAACTTCGCCTTTATTTTTTGTATCTGCCCAAGATTCTCGAGCATTGGCCATAATGGCAGTATAAACTTGGTGTACTACTGAGTTTTTTATTTTCAAACCAAACACATCATCATTCAAATCAATTGATCCTGCCTCTTTTCCTTCTTGGTTGTACAGCTTAACTTTTGCCATAGTATTTTATTTATTTAACTTCTTCTGCTACTCCATCTTCACTTTTAACTTCAACTGTTTCACTTTCAACAGCCTCATCAGCCTTTTCAATCACCTCTGTGTTTTCTCCGCCCGAGGCGGACCCGCCTTGGGCGGGGTGTTTTTGTGTTTTTGTGTTTTCCTTGTCATTGATCAGCACGTTATTCAAATTTTCTATTTCAAAATTCACATTACCAGTAGAAATAAATAAAAATCCATTTCTTGCACCAGGAACAGCACCTTTTATAAAAATAATATTTTCCTCTGGTTTTATGTCTACTATTTCAAGATTTTTTACAGTCACCCTATGATCCCCCATATGTCCACCCATACGAGTTCCTTTAAAAACTCTAGCTGCATCAGTGGCACCGATTGAACCAGGCATGCGTAACTGATCTTTGTGACCATGACTAGCAGGAGAACCATGAAAACCATGTCTTTTTACTACACCCTGAAAACCCCTGCCTTTGGATGTTCCAACAACTTGTACTTTTTCACCTGTTTTAAAAGTTTCAACTGTAATGATATGACCTCTCTCTAGTTTGTTATTATCTTCTACCTTAAAATCTCTTAAAATTCTAACTGTATTATTATCATCCCATTTCAAATCTTTCAAATGACCCTTCATTGGTTTATTTACTCTAAAAAGCTTTTGTTCACCAAACCCAACCTGGACAGAAGTTACTCTGTCTTTTTCTTTTGTCTTGGTCTGTGTTATTACACATGGACCAGCTTGTACTCTGGTTACTGGCACAACACTTCCGTCTGTTCCAAATACCTGAGTCATGTTAAGTTTTTTGCCAATTATGAATTTCATAAAAGCTTGTACTGACTTCGTTTTACTAAAAAACTAGAAGCAGTAAACACCTTTGTCCTAAAAAATAGATCAAAAAGTGATTCTTGCTTCTAGCCTTTTACCCAAAAATAGGTTAAATGGCTTTTAGTAATTTATTTATTTCTCACCTCATTTATATCCAGCAACCTATACAGATGTTTTTTTTCAAAAGAGAAAAATCTTATCTGATTTATTACTAAATATCTTTAATATCTAGGATGGCGATATTTTAACGCAAATAAAACTTATTGTCAAGTCTTTTTATTGTAGTTTATCCACACCAAAGGTGGATAACTAACCCATCTTTATTTCAATGTCTACTCCACTAGGCAAATTCAGATTCATCAAGGCATCAATAGCTTTTGGGTTTGGATTGATGATATCCAATAAACGTTTGTGAGTACGCATTTCATACTGTTCCGAAGATGTCTTGTGAACAAAAGTTGACCGACCAACACTGATTTTCTTTTTTTCAGTTGGAAGTGGTACTGGCCCAACAACTTTGGCACCATTACGCTCAGCAGTGTCAATAATAGTCTTAGTAGCCTTGTCAATAATTTTATTGTCGTAGGCTCTAATTTTTATTCTAACTTTTTGCTTTGTCTCTTCTGTTTTTTCTACAATTTTAGTTTTGATTGCGTTATCTGTTGTCATAGTTATAAAAAAGAACTTAGTAAACCCAGCATCAAAGTATGACTTGCCAATGACATTAAACCATCAACTTTGCCTCACTTATTTAATCATTCAACTTTACCAAAGAAAATGATGATTGGGTAAAACCAAGAGGGGTCCAAATTGAACCCCTCGGTTTTTAAATTTAAACGATAATCTTAGTTACCACACCAGCACCAACGGTTCTACCACCCTCGCGGATAGCAAAACGCATTTTATCTTCCAATGCTACTGGTACTATCAACTTGATTTTCAAGTTTACAGTATCACCAGGCATTACCATTTCTGTTCCTTCTGATAATTCTACTTCACCAGTTACATCAGTGGTACGGATATAAAACTGTGGTTTGTAACCTTTAAAAAATGGTTTGTGACGACCACCTTCTTCTTTGGTTAAAGCGTAAACTTCAGCCTCAAATTCAGTATGAGGAGTAATTGTGCCTGGTTTAGCCAAAACCTGACCACGTTGTACTTCATCTTTCTTAGTACCACGAAGCAAAATACCAGCGTTGTCACCAGCTTCACCTCGTTTTAAACTCTTGTTAAACATCTCTACACCAGTAACGGTTGTTTTTGAAACTTCCATACCCATACCAACGATAGCAACCTCATCACCAACATTTATAACACCGCGATCAATACGACCTGTTACCACAGTACCACGACCTTCAATTGAAAATACATCTTCAATAGGCATCAAGAAATCTTTATCAAAATCACGCACTGGAGTTGGAATATATTCATCTAAAGCTTTCAAAAGATCCATAATTGGCTGATTGACAGTATCATCACTTGGATTTTCTAAAGCTTTCAAAGCTGAACCACGAATAATTGGAGTAGTATCCCCTGGAAATTCATATTTATTTAGAAGATCTTTTACTTCTTCTTCAACAAGGTCAATAAGTTCTGGATCAGATACTTGATCAACTTTGTTTAAAAATACAATAATATAAGGTACTCCTACTTGGCGGGCCAATAGAATGTGTTCACGTGTCTGAGGCATAGGACCGTCAGCAGCCGATACAACTAATATTGCACCATCCATCTGAGCAGCACCGGTGATCATGTTCTTAACATAATCAGCATGACCTGGACAATCTACGTGAGCATAGTGACGAGCCTCAGTCTCATACTCTACATGAGCAGTCGCGATGGTAATACCACGAGCTTTTTCTTCTGGAGCTGAGTCAATTTCGTCAACACCCTTGGTTTGAGCAATCAAACCTTTAGCGGCAGCCACTTTCAAAATAGCAGCTGTTAAAGTAGTTTTACCATGATCTACATGACCAATGGTACCTACATTTACGTGTGGCTTTGATCTATCAAAGTCTGCCATACGTGTAATATTCCCCGCACTACTTACGAGTGGTCGTAGCAGTTTTGTAATCCAGCGGTTTTTGATTTATTTTTTTGGCTATTCTAAGCCAAAGATATATTAAAAATATGCGCTTTTTTTACGCTCCACCATTATATACTATTTATTAAACTTAGTCAAGAGGGGTGGTGGGGATAGATTGTTAATACGAAAACACCCTCCCGACTGGTCGTGGGTCACTCCTGTTGACAATTCACCTGCCTTGATTCTAAGAAATACTTATTTAAATCAGTATTTAAATAAGTATTTAATTTATTGGAATCAGAGCAGGGAGGATTACGGGTGGTTTTTTGTTTATCCTAATTAAAATTCCCCTCTCCTTTTAGGAGAGGGGTTAGTCAGTTATACTACAATCAATGATATAATACATGGCAAAAGCTGTACACTCATCATCACCCCTTGGGAATTAAACCCCCTAAGAAAGTAAATGATGTATAGCTTTGGCCATCACTTGTTTTAATAAA
>JBDRSF010000022.1:0-46305 GCA_043825135.1 Candidatus Magasanikiibacteriota bacterium | reverse complement strand
TTTATTAAAACAAGTGATGGCCAAAGCTATACATCATTTACTTTCTTAGGGGGTTTAATTCCCAAGGGGTGATGATGAGTGTACAGCTTTTGCCATGTATTATATCATTGATTGTAGTATAACTGACTAACCCCTCTCCTACAAGGAGAGGGGAATATGTGTCGCATTTGATATCGGCGAGAACATATTCTTGAAATATTTTCCATCTTCAGGTAAAATATACAAACTATGAACAAGATTTTTGTTTTAACAATTCTAGCTTTTTCCATATTTCTGTCTGGATGTAGTATTTTGGATGCTGTAGATTCAGGGGAAAATCAAGAGATAATATTACCAGTTGAACCACAGCTAGAAATTAAGGATTGTAGGGTTCAAGATGGCGACACTTTTGCGACAATTTTAGAAGATTACGGAATTGGCTATGCAGACATGCTTCAGATTTTGAATTCGGCGTCTAGTACATATGATTTTACTAGCATCAGGCTTGGTCAACCACTTCGTTTTGCTTATGATGAAAGTGGCGAGCTTGCTTATTTTGAATATGAAAAAGACAAGGAAGAAATTGTGCGTGTGAGTTTGGAAAATGGAGAATATAAAAGTGAAATTATTTTGATTGAATATGAAATAAAAACAAATAAATTATCTGGCACAATTGAAGAGTCTTTGTGGTCGGCAGGATTGGAAGCGGGGTTAACTGAAGAATTAATTTTAGAATTTGCAGATGTGTTTGCTTGGACAGTGGATTTTTCTGTGGAAGTTAGAAAGGGAGATAGTTTTAAAGTTTTATTTGAAGAGAGATATAGAGACGGCGAGTATGTTGGAATAAATAAAGTCTTGGCTGGAAGTTTTACAAATGTGGGAGAAGAATTCAAAGCATATTTATTTGAAGATGATGAAGGCAAGCTCGCATATTATAATGAGGTTGGTGAGGCAATGATCAAACAATTTTTAAAAGCACCACTTAAATATAAATATATTTCCTCAGGTTATACTTATGCTCGCTTTCATCCAGTGGCTCAGTTGACTGGTCCACACAGAGCAATTGATTATGCGGCTGCAGCGGGTACTCCTATCATGGCAGTGGGCGATGGTACTGTCACTTTTGCTGGTTGGAATGGCGGTTATGGAAATTATATTGATATTCATCATAATGATGTGTATGCCACCCAGTACGCGCATTTATCTACCTATGCCAAAGGTATCAGATATGGCTCAAAAGTCGTTCAAGGGCAAGTAATTGGCTATGTGGGGTCTACTGGTTGGTCTACTGGCCCACACTTGCATTATCAGATAAAAAAACATGGTACATTGGTCAATCCGATGGATATAGAACTACCTGCTGGTGATCCAGTTCCAGAGGAAAGACGAGGGGAGTTTGAAAGGGTAATGAGGGGGTTGGATGAGAGGTTGTAGAGATTCCATTTTCTGTCATTTTTTGGTATAATAGAGTTGATAAGGTTTTTGGCTTATTTAAGCTAAAAAATTACAAAAATGTAAAAAACAACGTGTAAAATACCGGCATTTTTATGTTTTTTGCTATTGACAACTGTGGATAAGTTTGGTAAGATAACTAATCTTTTATTTTTGTTATATGTATAGTGATAAGTTCAAAAATTTAGTTCTCTACATATTGAATAGTGATGACTATGTAGATGGGGGAATTAAGAAATTAAATAAAATTTTATATTTTTATAGAGATAATGAAAAATTTATTAGCGATGCCAGTTATGCTAAAGCGAATATGGGGCCAATAGTACATGGTTATAAAATGATATTTGAAGAAATGGAGAAAGATAAAATTTTATTTAAAAATAATTGTTGTGGAGTTTTTTTTCACAAACCTATAATGAATCCTGATGTCAGTATTTTTTCCTCAAAAGAGCTTGATCATCTGCATAAAGTATTAAAAAAATATGGACACCTAACTTCTGCTGAATTAGAGAGCATTTCTCATGAGCAGCAGCCTTGGATTTTGACAGAAAATTTTGGTGATATTATTGATCGAGACCTTGCTTTATTGATGAACGATGAAGAAGATTGTGAATATTCACTAGATAATGAGGCATTGAAGAACGAGATAGAAGCTCTTGCAAATAGTGTTTGTTAGTATATCTTTATGATTCAAATAGAAATTAAGTTCATAAAAAGTTTTCAAAGTGATTTAAAGAAACTGGATCCGAAAACAAATAAATTGATACAAAAGCAGAAAGAATTTATGAATAGAGATTATAATCATAATTTTCTAGGAAGAAAAAAATTAAGAAATGTAAAAGACAAGTTTGGTAATGAAATATGGGAAATACGTTTAGATAAAAAGAGAAGAATTGTCTTTGTAGAGAAAGTTAATAATGGCAGTGTTGAGATTATTTGGTTAAAAATTTGTTCACATGATGAACTAGCAAGGAAGAATGTACTAAGGGTTAAGGGTGATTATTGAAAAAATAAATCAGTCACTAGCACTCCTTTTCTGGGTGTTTTTTAATACCCACAACCTATCCACACCCTAAACTTGACAAGATTTTGCGAATATAGTAAAATGGTCAGGCGTACTAAAACGTACCATGTCCTAGCGAGCTCGGACCTCTGGGTATAACAACTTAGAAAAAACACATGTTTACTTCTATAAAATTATACTCAAGTAATCCAAGCAATTAGGGCGGGCAATTTATTGTCACTCGACTGCTTGCTAGCAGTCTTTTTTTCACGAAAAATTGCCTCAAGCAATTTGAGTGAAACCGCGTGGTGAGCAGAGCGAACTTTACGCGGTCGAGTGATTTATTAAAGAATAGGGCAATCTCATGATAAATATAGCATTAAATTTTTTACATAAATCTTCGTAAGCAGATATTGCGCAGATCTATGTGAAAGAATGGAAGGTTGAAAAATTAGTGTTGATCAGTGTTAAGATTAGTGGTCCTTTACAATTTAATAGAGTTCAAGTTATGGTCGGTGGTTTGATGAGAATCACTGGCTGTAAAGCATCACATAAATGGCTAAGGTCATTATGTGATAAATCACATTGAGATAACTACGGTTATCCTGTGGTAAATCACGTAAAATGACTACGGTCATCACGTGGTGAATATATGAAACCATTTCTTTTCGTATGGTTTCATAATAATCACGTAAATCCGCCTCGGGCGGACACGTGACAAGAAGCACAATTTTGTGTTTTCGCAGTGTACAATATAAGAGCATACGGTGAATGCCTTGACACCAAAAGACGATGAAGGACGTTGCAGGGTGCGATAAGTTTCGGTGAGGTCCCAAGCAACCTTTGACCCGGAAATTTCCGAATGGGGGAACCCAACTTGAGTAATGTCGAGTTACTATATACTGAATACATAGGTATATAGAGAAGACCTGGCGAAGTGAAACATCTCAGTAGCCAGAGGAAAAGAAAGAAGTAAAAGCTATTGATTTTCATTCACAGATTTTACCGCAAGGTTGGATCTGTGTATTGAAGATCTATAGTTCGATTCCGCTAGTAGTGGCGAGCGAACGCGGAATAGCCCAAACCTATATTATGTTGGGCGATGGATTTATTCGTTTTCGAACTTATTTTGACATCGTCCTTAAAGGACAGACCGTTGTAATATAGGTGTTGTAGGACAAAGATCTCGGTGATCTGTAGAACCGGATTTATTATTTATATATAGCTGAAGACTTCTGGAAAGAAGCATCATAGAAGGTGATAATCCTGTAAGCGAAATATATAAATATATAGATTATCTTTGTTCCTGAGTAGGGCGGAACACGTGAAATTCCGTTTGAATCTGCCGTGACTATGCGGTAAGGCTAAATACTTTTGGTGATCGATAGTGAACTAGTACCGTGAGGGAAAGGTGAAAAGTAGCCCGGAGAGGGCGGTGAAATAGTACCTGAAATCGTATGCTTACAATGAGCTGGAGTCCTAAGTCACTTTCGGGTGACGGGATGACAGTGTTCCTATTGAAGAATGAGCCTGTGAGTATGCTGTCAGTTGCAAGCTTAAGGACTTATGGTCCGAAGGCGTAGCGAAAGCGAGTCTTAACCGGCGATTAAGTAGCTGACACATAACCCGAAACTGGGTGAGCAATCCATGGCCAGGTTGAACTCTGTCGAAAGACAGAGGGAGGACCGAACCCACGCGCCGTGCAACACGCGGGGATGAGCTGTGGATAGCGGAGAAATTCCAATCGAACTCAGTAATAGCTGGTTCTCCTCGAAATAGCTTTAGGGCTAGCTGTATGTGTTCCCTCTGGGGGTAGAGCACTGGATGAGGTCGGGGTCCTTCGGGATACCCACCTCAATCAAACTCCGAATACCAGAGATTAAAAGCATGCAAGTCAGACTGCGGGGGCTAAGCTTCGTAGTCAAAAGGGAAACAGCCCAGATCGCAAACTAAGGTCCCTAAATTATCACTAAGTGTAAAAGGTGGTGTTAATTCTCATACAACCAGGAGGTTGGCTTAGAAGCAGCCATCCTTTAAAGATAGCGTAATAGCTCACTGGTCAAGAGTTTTCTCGCCTAAAATGTAACGGGGATAAGTGATATACCGAAGTTGAGAATTTAATTTTTTCTTCGGAAAAAATTAAGTGGTAGAGGAGCGTTCCAAACTGCAGTGAAGCCGGATCCGCGAGGACCGGTGGAGCGTTTGGAAGTGAGAATGCAGGCACAAGTAGCAAAAATGCAGGTGAAAGTCCTGCACGCCGAAAACCCAAGGTTTCCAGGGCAACGAGAATCGTCCCTGGGTTAGTCGATCCTAAGGCCAGGCCGAAAGGCGTAACCGATGGAAGAGCAGGTTAATATTCCTGCACTTGGTATAGTTTGTATATATATGTATGTTTCAACGGTGTGAGCGTTGTATGGCTACACGTTTCGCAAGATGAAGACCAATTCTTCGGAGGAGGTCAACTCGCGTTTGAGAGGCATCTAGAAGAGTATATATGCGCTAGGCTATATCAAATCGTACCGCAAACCGACTCAGGTGGGTAGGTCGAGTAGACCAAGGCGAACAAGAGAAACATGGTTAAGGAACTCGGCAAAACAGCGGCCGTAACTTCGGGATAAGGCCTGCCCTAGCAATAGGGCCGCAGCTAAAGACTCCATGCGACTGTTTACCAAAAACACAGCTCCCTGCAAAAGCGTAAGCTGAAGTATAGGGGGCGATGCCTGGCCAGTGTCAGAACGTTAAGGAAGCGGGTTATCTACTTCGGTAGAAAAGCTTGCGACTGAAGCGCTGATGAACGCCGGCGGTAACTATAACCGTCCTAAGGTAGCGAAATTCCTTGTCGGGTGAGTTCCGACCCGCACGAATGGCATAACGGTGTGGAGACTGTCTTGACCATGTACTTGGCGAAAATGCAAGTGTCGTGAAGATGCGACATACCCGCAGCTAGACGAAAAGACCCCATGAAGCTTTACTACAACTTGACATTGGTACATTATTTCTCATGTTCAGAATAGGTGGGAGCCTAGGCATCAGTGAGATACCACCCTTGTGTTATGATGTGCCTAATTTTTTCGCCTGAATCGGCGAAAGAAGACAGTGTCTGGTGGGTAGTTTAACTGGGGCGGTTGCCTCCCAAAATGTAACGGAGGCGTTTACAAAGGTTGGCTTGGTCCGGATGGAAATCGGACTGGACGTGCAAACGCATAAGCCAGCTTTACTGCAAGGGTTGCCGCCCGAGCAGTTACGAAAGTAGAAGTTAGTGATCCGACCGTACGATATAGGACGGCGGAAGCTCAACGGATAAAAGTTACTCTGGGGATAACAGGCTGATAGCGCCCAAGCGTCCATAGCGACGGCGCTGTTTGGCACCTCGATGTCGGCTCATCGCATCCTGGGGGTGGAGAAGCTCCCAAGGGTTAGGCTGTTCGCCTATTAAAGCGGTACGCGAGCTGGGTTCAGAACGTCGTGAGACAGTTCGGTCTCCTATCTGCTGTGGGCGTCGAATGTTGAAGGAACTCATCCCTAGTACGAGAGGACCGGGATGAACGAACCTCTGGTCGACCAGCTGTTCTGCCAAGAGCACTGCTGGGTAGCTAAGTTCGGCACGGATAAGCGCTGAAAGCATCTAAGCGCGAAGCCGTTCCTGAGATTAACATTCATTATTAGATTCGTTCGAGACGAGGACGTTGATAGGCGCTAGGTGTAAGTCCAGCAATGGATTGAGCCGAGGCGTACTAATAAATCAAGTATTACTGCGAAAACACAAAGCTGTGCTGAATAAGACGATATAGCTTGAAAACTCTATAAAATTGAAAAAAAGAAGACCTTATCTTGGTGGTTCTTGCAGTGGGGGTACACCTGTTCCCATCCCGAACACAGAAGTTAAGCCCACTAGCGCCGATGATAGTCGCAAGGCAAAAGTAGGTTGCCGCCAAGATAAGGTCTTTTTTTGATAAATAAAACAAGGTTAAAACCTTGTTTTATTGTCTGTCTGTCTGTAGAGACGCATTGAATGCGTCTCCTTAATATCACCATACATTCTGTAAACACCATACATATCAATAACGTGATATATAATATGTGCGATAATGTTGGTTTTGTTGTAATCCGGAGACGCATTGAATGCGTCTTTACGGGTGTGTTATCGCGAACCGGAGACGCATTGAATGCGTCTCTACAAGGGGTCTGTTCACCAATGATAATTACAGTATGTACATGATTTGGCATAATAATAAATTCATCCAATATTACATTTTTTCTGATTTGTGGTGTTTTTAATAATTCTTGGTAAATAATTTTTCCATTTTCGTTTAAAATCATTTCACTATTTTTTATATTGCCAAAATAACAAAAACGATTTGCCGTACAAATCGTTACAAAATAATAGCCAGATTGACTGTAATTGTAATTAGGCAATCTGGTAGAGTCTATTTTATATTTGTTTTTGTATAGTCCCTCCATGGTTTTTTATATTTTACAAACCACCACACCCCCCACAAAATAAACGGCAAACTCAACCACTGCCCAGTTGTTAGGCCAAAATATAGCGGATATTCTTTTACAAATTCAATTAGGAAACGAGTTGAGAAATAAAGAAGTATAAAAGTATTGGTTAGAAAAAGTTGCGGTAATTTATTACTGTATTTTTTATATATAAAATAGATAAAGACAAAAATTGATAAGGCAATTAAACTTTCATATATTTGCGATGGATGTCTCAGGATCGGTTCTAATCCAAAGCGGGAAAAATATACTCCCCAAGGCAAATCAGTTGGTCGGCCGACAATTTCTGAATTGAAAAAATTTCCCAAACGGATAAAGGCGGCGAGTAGTGGAATAGGAATAACAACTAGATCAACTATTTTTTCCCAAGACCAAGCCAACACCCCCTCTGACTCCCCCTTTTTAGCCTTCGTCGTGAGCTCAGGCCGAACGGGGGGAGAATTGTGACGAAGCCACAGCCAAAATGTTAAAATCAATCCAATCGTCATACCATGACTAGAGAGTCCACCATGATTGATCATTATTATTTCTGTTGGGTTTTTTAAAAAGTAAAATAAATTGTAAAAAATTATATGTCCCAATCGCGCACCAATTAATCCGCCAATTGTCAGCCACACCACCAAATCATAAGCTAATTCTTTATCTAATTTATTTTGTTTAAATAATTTCGTAATAATAAAAAGTGATAAAATAATTCCGATAACTAAAAATAATCCGTACCAGCGGATGGAGATGAAATTATATTGGAAGATAATAGGTTCAAGGTCATTTATGAACATAATAAGATTAGATTTGTTTTAGGGAGGAGTAATTAGTAAGGCTCTAGACTAGCAAGAACGGTGGAATAGGTGTCATTGCGAGTGCTGGAGCGCAGCGGAAGACACGTGGCAATCCCAGTCTTTAAGCCAAAAACGACTGGGATTGCTTCGTCAGCCGATGCGAATCGGCTTCCTCGCAATGACACGTAATTACTTTTTATGTTTGCATACTAATATTGGTTTTCTTGTACAGTCTTGCAGAGTAATAATATTTTTTCAAAAAATCTATTCAAACAAAACCATACTCGCCATAATCGCAATACCAGCTAATAAGGCCAAAAGTTGGAAAAAAGATTTTTTACTATTGGTTTCTTTGTGTAGTTCGGGCATTAGGTCGGACCCAGCAATATAAACAAAACCACCAGCGGCAAAAGGAATCAAAAAGGCGGTTAAGTGAGGAATGAATTGGTTAGCAATAAGGGCAATAATTACTCCGGCAATTGCAGTCAGGGCAGTAACAAAGTTTAGAAATAATGCGCGCTTCCTTGTGTAACCGCCGTGAAGCAAAATACCAAAATCACCAATTTCTTGGGGGATTTCGTGCAAAATAACTGCCAAGGTTGTAGCTAGTCCAACCGGAAAACTTACCAAATAACTACCACCAATTATTAAACCATCAATTAAGTTGTGGACAGCATCGCCAATTAAGTTCATTTTGGCAAATGATTGAATTTTGTGGGCGTGATGTTCTTCCAAACATTTAGCTGAATGAGTATGGTGACAATGATGCCAGTGAATAAATTTTTCTATAACAAAAGATAAGACAATACCAAACAAGACTGACATTGAAATAGAAAAAGTCATACCACCGCTTTCCTCTATCACTTCTGGAAGTAAATGAATAAAGGCGTTGCCTAACAAAGCGCCTGTAGAAAAACTAACCAGATATAGAAGTACTTTTTTGAGCTTTTCTTCGTTGATAGAAATAGTGGCTAAACCAATTAATGATATTGAACCAATAACCAGGACACTCACGATTGAATAAAACCAGATAAGCATATTTTTTAGTTTGATTTAACACAAGTATTACAAATACCAGTAAAAATTAATAAATGATTTATATTTTGGAATTTCTCCTTGCTTTTAATTTTGGGTTCAGCACAGTCAATGCAAGAAGTTTTTAAACACTCAGTGCAAATAATATGATGATGATGGTTGGCATTATTATTTTTTTCATAAAATCTTTGTCCCCTGACAGTTATAGCTGGTCGGATAAGATTTAATTTTTCTAGTAATTCCAGATTGCGGTAAACAGAAACTTTGCCTAATCCAATTCTTTCTATTATTTGATTGGCAGAAAAAATACCTTTTTGTAGATAAATTTCCCGACAAATCTGCTCTCTAACAGTGCTTTTATTTAGGCCTAAGTTATTCAGGGTATCTGTTAGCCAGTTTGTCTTTTTTTTGCTAGTTTTGGCCATATTTTTGATTATTAAAAAATGGAACTGAGTTTCAATTATTATAACACAGGTATAAAAAAATTGCAACTGAGTTGCAATTTTATATACCTTTATCCTCACCTATCTCAACATATCTCTATTTATCTTTCGTTATTTTTTTGAAAGGGATCCTTCGATTCCTCCTCACGCGAGTTCGGACTCACTCAGGATGACAATGTGATTGTCACCGGACAATGATCCGATCCCTCTACGTCATCCCATATTTCCGCTTTTATAATTTTGTTTTTTAATTTTTTACTGACACAAAAATAATCAATGCGCCAACCAACATTGCGAGATCGAGCCCCAAAGCGATAAGTCCACCAGGAGTACTGTATCTTTTTAGGGTGGAGATGTCGGAAAGTGTCAATGAAACCAGATGCTAAAAATTTTGTCATCCACTTTCTTTCTTCTGGATGAAAGCCAGCGCCACCATCATTAGCCTTTGGATTAGCTAAGTCAATTTCAGTATGGGCGGCATTATAGTCACCTGTTATTATGACAGGTTTTTTCTTATCTAATTTTTTAACATGTTTCAAAACTGCTTCATCAAATTCTATTTTAAAATCCAAGCGAGACAAATCATGGCGTGTGTTTGGGAAATAAGCATTGACTAGAAAAAACTTCTCAAACTCCAAGGTTTGTACACGACCTTCTTCATCAATTTTTTTTATTCCAATTCCAGTAGTATAAATTGGTTTTAGTTTTAATTTTGACTTCACAAAAATAGCAGTACCAGAATATCCAGGGCGCTCCGCTGAGTTCCAATACTCTTCGTAGTCAGCAAAATCCCAGCCCGAGGCTGGTCCGCCTTGGGTGGAAAACTTTAATTCAGTCTTACTTTTGTCATCTATCTTAATTTCCTGCAAACAAATTATGTCAGGTTTTTTTGCATTTAAAAATTCCACAAAACCTTTGCGGATAACAGCACGGATACCATTGACGTTCCAGGAGACTAATAACATAGAAACAAATAAACACTTAAACACACGGCCTGACGGCCTAAACATATAAACATCTAAATGGCACGTATCACATATCAAGTATCACATACCATTTGATATTACTATACCAAAATAATCCTTTTTATTCAATCTTGTTACGTGATATGTGGTATGTGATATGTGTAGAGATTTATCCACACCTCACCCCCCTTGCAATCTATTGAGAATATGTTATATTTTAAATTATAAAATTAAATTAAAATACAATATGTCAGAAGACCAATACAAAAAGACAAAGGATACTGTCCTTTCTCACATCCAAGCTTTATTTGAAGAGTTGGAACAAGACATGGCCATGTCTCACCAAGAAAAGTATGCACTTTTAGAAGACGCTTTTGAGGGTGCTTCTGATGAGGAAGAACTGAGGGTGGCTTTTGAGCGTTGGTATGTTGATCACGTAGACGATTTACGACTTGATTATGAAGCTAGTGAACTTTGGGATCAGGCTATGGGTGGTGAGATTGATTATGATGAATATGTTGCTGAAAAAGATGATTTGGAAAATTTTGATGACGAAGAAGAATTGGATGATAAGGAAAGTTTGTTATAGAAAACAGAGTTTAAAGGTGTAATGAATTTTAAAACTTTCTGTACCGCACAAATAGTTATTAAACCTCCCAAAGGAGGTTTTTTAAATTACTTGCTCGCCTTTCTTTTTTATGATACTATATGATAGTATTATAACTTAGCCAAATACCGACGTATTGTCCCTCCAATTCGGCGGGCAGGCGGGACGAGATTGCGACTTTATCCCCTAATATTTTTTATGAAAATAAATATCCGGATGGGGACTTCAGTTTTTAAATTTTGATTTTATGTCTAGAATTCGTTTAACTATCACTTTGGAACAAAAAATATTGCGCTATCTTGATTCCATTGTAGATAAGAAAAAAATTCGCAATCGGTCTCATGCCATTGAGTATGTTCTCAATAAATATTTTAGCCCTAAGATTAGTCAGGCATTGGTTTTGTCAGCCGGAGAAAGTTGTAATGAGAAAGTTTGCAGAGCCATGCAAAAAGTCAACAAGAAACCTGCCCTGCATAATATTGTAGAGAAGCTCACAGATTTTGGCATCAGCCATATTATTATGGTAGTGGGCAATGGTGACAAACAAATAAGAGAATATTTTGGTGATGGCAGTGAGTTTGGTGTAGCAATTTCTTATCAAAAACAAAAAGATCCTGGTTCGGGCACTGCTCGGGCTATTTTTAGTGCTAAAAACAATTTTGATAATCAGCCATTTATATTATGGTATGGTGATGTTTGGGCAGATATTGATTTAAACGATTTAGTTCAGACTCATCTGAAAGAAAAAAAGATGGCCACCATGGCCCTTACCAGTATAAAAGAACCAGGGGGTTGGGGTGTGGTTGGTTTGAGTGGTCTTAGTGTGGTGAGTCTTTTGGAAAAACCTGGAAAAGTGGACCATAACTCTTATCTAATAAATGCAGGAATTTATGTGTTGGATCCGAAACTTTTGGATAATATTAAAAAAGACACCATCAGCTTTGAAAGGGAAATTTTACCCATCCTAATAAGAGATAATAAATTGTGTGGGTATGTTTTTGCTGGAAGGTGGCAAGATGTGGGGAAAGATGATTGATTATAGTGTATATAATTATGTATCGTTTATCATTTATTAAATAATTAATGATAGATGATAAATGATAAATGGTAAAAATTTAAATATGAATAATATTACAAAATCAAACGCATTAGTACTTCAGGCCGGGGGACCAACAGCTGTAATAAATCAAACATTGGTTGGAGTTGTGCTTGAGGCTAGAAAATATTCACAAATTTCCAAAATTTATGGGGCTCAGCATGGTATTGCCGGGGTGATAAAACAAGATTTTGTTGATTTGACAGATTATCCAATAGATAAATTAGAATTGATTGCTAAGACACCAAGCTCAGCGCTCGGTTCCACCCGCGATAAAGCAGATAATGAATATTGCAAAAAAATGTTTGATATTTTAAAAAAACATGACATAAAATATCTGTTTTTTATTGGTGGTAATGATGGGGCATCAAATTGTGGAATTATTAATACAGCGGCGCAGGCAGAAAATTATGAATTGCATGTCATCCATGTGCCCAAAACAATTGATAACGATTTATTAGTAACTGATCACTGCCCTGGTTTTGGCTCGGCCGCGAAGTTTGTTGCCAGTGCGTTTATTGGTGTTAGTTTGGATATTGTGGCTTTTGGTGGTGTTTATGTTGGTGTAGTTATGGGTCGGCATGCTGGTTGGTTGACCGCTTCGTCAGTTTTGGCAAAAAGGCGTTCAGAAGACGGTCCCCATTTAATTTATTTACCAGAAAGAGCTTTTAACGAGGAGCAGTTTATCAAGGATGTACAAAGTGTTTATGATAAATATGGATATTGTGTTGTGGCAGTATCAGAGGGTATTCATGATGGGTCTGGTGAAGCTATGGCGGCGCGGTTGTGCAAAGAAAAAGAATATGACCCACATGGTAATGTGCGTTTGGCTGGTACAGGAGCACTTGGAGATTTATTGGTTGATTTAATTAAAACAAAAACGAATATAAAAAGGGTGCGTGCTGATGTGTTTGGTTTTTTACAAAGATCTTTTCCGGGTTTTGTCAGCGAGGTTGATTCAAAAGAAGCCCGTGAAGTTGGTGTGCAGGCAGTTAAATTTGCCATGAGTGGTGATGTGGATGGGTCGGTCGTTATGAAACGCACTGATGACTATAATATAAGTTATGAATTGGTTGAATTATCTCAGGTTGCCAATGGTACCAAACCAATGCCAGACGAATTTATTGATGGAAACAATGGTGTGACGCAGATGTTTGTTGATTATGTTAAGCCGTTGGTGGGAGAGTTGGCGGTGGTTGAGAGGTTGGAGGCATCGAGAGTGGAAAAGATAATATAATTGTAAAATATATATACGGATAACGGATAATGCGGATATACGGATATGGCCATCCGTAACATCCGTTGATCCGTATTATCCGTTATCTGTATATATCTAATAAAAGCTAATATAAAAAAATATGAACCCAACAATCCAAGACATTGCCATCGCCATGGTGGCTCCTGGCAAAGGAATTTTGGCAGCTGATGAAAGTACACCAACTATTGGCAAGCGTTTAGCTAGTATTAATGTAGAAAATACTGAGGAAAATAGTAAAAAATATCGTGAGTTATTATTTACCACTCCAGGTGTTGGCGAATATATTAGTGGAGTAATAATGTATGATGAAACTATTCGTCAGCGAGCTAGTGATGAGCATACCTTTGTCACAGTTTTAGAAAAACAAGGAGTTATTCCTGGTATAAAAGTTGACATGGGTACAGAGTCTTTTAATAATTCAGATGTTGAAAAATATACCAAAGGCTTAGAGGGTTTGGACGAGAGATTAAAAGAATATTATAATTTTGGCGCTAGATTTGCTAAATATCGTGCGATTTATACTATTACTAATGAATTACCATCAGATGAATTAATAAATAAAAATGCAGAGGATATGGCTGAGTACGCTTTTTTGTGTCAGCAAAATAATATTGTACCAATTGTAGAGCCAGAAGTTTTGATGGATGGTTCACGTACTATTGAACGTTCGTATGAAGTTACCAAAAAAGTTTTACAAGTTACTTTTGAAAAATTAGTTAGTCGTGGTGTACAATTAGACGGAATGATTTTGAAACCAAACATGGTCACTTCAGGCCTAGAAGATGAAAAAGATACACCAGAAGTGGTAGCGGAAATGACAATAAAATGTTTTCATGAATGTGTACCTCACGAAGTTCCTGGTATTGTATTTTTATCAGGTGGCCAGACTGAGAAGCAGGCTTGTGAAAATTTAAACGCAATGAATAGTACTGATGAAATTCATCCATGGGAATTAAGTTTTTCATATGGACGAGCTTTGCAAGCCAGTACTTTGCAGGCTTGGGCTGGTAAGGATGAAAATATTGAAATGGCTAAACAAGTATTTTTGCATAGATGTAAGATGACTAGTTTGGCTAGGAGTGGGGAATACTCACCTAATCTCGAAAACTTGAGCGACTAAAAGGAGTCGAAAGGTGAGAGATCCCTGCCTACCGGCAGGCAGGTTTCGGAGGATGTTTTTATTGGGTACATTATTATTATTTTAATTATTAATTTAGAGCTTCGAAAGATCTTTCGGTCGCTCGGGCTCCCTCAAGATAAATTATGAAAAAACTACGTGTAGCCATAAACGGCTTTGGTCGTATTGGCAGGATTTTTACCCGTATTGTCTGGGAAAATCCAAATATTGAAATTGTGGCAATAAATAGCCGTTCACATGGTGATATTTATGCACATCTTTTGAAATATGATTCCATCTATGGTGTTTGGGATCATGAAGTAACTCATGATAATGACCATGCCATTATTGTTGATGGTAAACATCGCATCGCTTTGCATCATGAAAATGAATTAGAAAATGCACCGTGGAAAGAACATGATATTGATATTGTTTTAGAATCAACCGGTGTGTTTCGTGATCGTGAGTCATCACAAAAGCATATTGATAATGGTGCCAAATATGTTTTGATTTCTGCTCCCGCCAAAGCCGAAGACATTACTTTGATTTATAACATTAATCACGAGCAGTTTGATCCAGCTAAACATAAAATAGTTTCAGCTGCCTCTTGTACCACCACCTGTTTGGCGCCTGTGGTAAAAGTATTGCAAGAAAATTTTGGCATCAAGCATGGTACAGTTATAACTACGCATGCGTATACCAATGATCAAAATTTAGTTGATCATCCTCACAAAGGGGAGAGCTTTCGTCGTTCCCGAGCTGCGGCCATGTCTATTATTCCAACTGCCACCGGAGCGGCCAAAGCTATTGGTAAAGTTATACCAGAGCTGAATGGTAAATTAGACGGCAATGCTTTACGTGTTCCAATAGCTGTGCCCTCGGTTATTAGTTTTGTGGCTGAATTAGAAAAATCAACCACAGTTGAAGAAGTAAATAATTTGTTCCGTGAAGCATCTAAGAAATATCCAGAAAATTTAGCCGTTTGTGATATTGGATTAGTATCAGTTGATTATGTTAGATCTCCCTATGGCGCCACAGTGGATTGTTTATCTACCCAAGTGACTGACAACACTATGGTTTTTGTCCAAGCTTGGTATGATAATGAGTGGGGGTATGTGACACAGATGGCGAATTTGTTGAATTATATGGGGTCTAAAATTAACACGGAAGTGATTGGTATTTGAAGATTGAAAGAACTATGTATTTAGAAGGTAAATTTAAAAAGCCGTTCGGTGAAAGCCGGGCGGTTTTGATTCCCCCTTACGAAGGGGGAATATACACGAAGTGATTAGGGGGTTTTCATACGTGGGATTTTAAGATCTCATTATCTCTACGATAAAACCCCTCCCCCTGATGCGAATCAGGTGTTCCTCCCCTTCGTAAGGGGAGGTCAAAAAAACAACCCGACTCCTCCCTAGTTTATCTCGATTTTACATCGGGACAAGCTATGGCTGTCGGGTTGTTTTTCTTTTAGCTTCTTCCTCTCAGATCGTTTGTGTCTGAGAGGGGTTGTACCAATGACCAATTCGTGTCCAGGCGAGGGTAGTTTTCATCTTGTGATGTTACGCCACTGTGCCTTAAGCCAAACCCACCACTTGGGTGTTCTGACCACCTGTCTCGTTGATCCTACTGGTCTTGTTTGTACGGTTTCTCCTCCCTCCAGAGCCTCTGCTTGAATCTCCTGGGACAGACTGAGGTTCAGGCCGTACCCGACGTCTTCCAAAGCTTCTTCAAGTTCGCTCATACTATGTTCTCTTGGCATTATTCTTTTCTCCCTGCTGTGAAGGTTATTGAACACATTATAATTTTATAGTATAGAATTCGTTGTGTCAAGTGAAAGTATTATTATTTATTTGTATGTGGATAAGTTGTAGAAAATTTATTGACAAAAATATATATCTATATTATACTAATCTTAGCTAAAATATGGATATTAATATACTTAAAAAATTAAGTTTTTCTGACAAAGAGGCTAAAATTTACTTAGCTTTGCTTAGTTTGGGGCCTAGTTCTGTACGAAAATTGGCTGAAATAAGCGAAATTAACCGTGGTACTGCTTATGATATTTTAAAAAGCTTGCAAGATAAGGGTATTGTGAGTTATTATAATAAAGATACAAAACAGTATTTTGTGGCTGAAAACCCTGAAAAACTGCATGATTTAGTCAAAAAACAGCAGGATGAGCTAAGTTCAGTGGGTTCTGAATTGGGTAAGATGATTTCCGAGCTCCATGCCCTGCATAACAAGGGTGGTGACAGGCCAGTGGCTAGATATTATGAAAAAAATGAAATAAATAAGATTTTAGAGGATGTTTTAGATGTTTGTGAAGATTCAGCAGATAAGTTATATAGAATTTATTCAGCTGAGGGCATGCGCGAGTATTTATATGAGAGCTTTCCTACTTTTTCAGACGTTCGTATTGCTAAAGGTATTGGTGTAAAAGTTATTGCCATAGGTGAGGGTGGGGAGCTTCGCGGGCTGGATGAGCGTAAATGGTTGAAGATGGCGAAAGACCCCCTCCTAACCTCCCCCTATCCCGCCACAGAAGGGATCCCGTCAAAGCGGGATAAGGGGGGGAAAAAATTGGTTACTTATATTATTATTTATCCCGGCAAGACCGCTTATATATCTCTCAATGCAAAAAGCGAGCCAATCGGTGTTGTAATTGAAAATGATGGTGTATGCAAGACACAAAAATTAATTTTTGATAATCTTTGGAAAACTTTATGAAATTTGATTACTCATTTGTAGATTTTGATAAAACAATTTTTGATTGTAACAAGTTTGAAAAAGACATGTGGTCGATTTTTGAACGTAATAATGTAAAATGGGAAGATTATTCAAAAACTTATAAAAAATCTTTGAACACAGTTAGTTCAGATCTGTATGATTACAACTTTGCAGAACACGTAGAATTTTTACGTGAATTGAATTATGATCTAGATGATAGTGTGGTAGAAGAATTGTCTGGCTTGCTTGATAAAAATAATTATTTGTTTTCAGATACAGAAGAGTTTTTGCAATTTTTACGTGAGAATTCTAGCAAAATGATTTTGCTCACGGCGGGTGATGACGATTTTCAGAAAACTAAAATAAAAAAAACGAAATTAGGTAAGTGGTTTGATGAGGTAGAAATTGTTTTAGGCCATAAAGAAGATTTTTTGAGAAGTAAAATGAAGGAAGGTGATTCGGTTTTTTTTGTTAATGATAGTATCAGGGAAAATCTGATTATTAAGGAGAATTTTCCTGAAATTTTAGTTGTTACCAAATTTAATCCGTTACGATACACAGCTCAAGATGCGGAAAAAAGCAAAATACCTTTTTTTGAAACTTTAAGCGAAATAAAAAATTATGTTGATTGATTTAAATAAAACTGGAGTAGTAATTCTAGCAGCCGGGAAAGGCACACGGCTTAACTGCACTGATAAGCCAAAAGTAATGCTTGAAATAGGAGGTAAACCGATTGTTAGTTATATTATAGAGACTTTGATTCAAGCTGGATTTATTAAAAAGCAAATTTGTTTGGTCGTTGGTTTTCAAGAACAAAAAGTGAGAGATTATTTTGGTGATAAAGTTAGCTTTGTAACTCAGACAGAGCAATTGGGAACCGCACATGCAACACACATTGGAATTAAGTCTTTGCCAAAAGAAATTAAAACAGTTTTGGTAATAGGTGGAGACGATAGTGCATTTTACTCAGCAGAAACATTGTTTGATTTTATAGAAAAACATAATGATAATAATTATACTTTGTCACTGCTTTCAGCTGGAACGGAAGATCCGAGTATGCTTGGTAGAATTGTCCGTTATCCTGATAAATCAATTGCTATTGTTGAAAAAGAATATTTAACAGATGAACAAAAAGAAATCAAAGAAATTAGTACTGGTACTTTTTGTTTTGATCGTAAATGGTTTGAAGAAATGTTTCCCGATATGCCAAAGTTAAAAAAACTTGGTGAATGGGGCTTGCCAACAACCCTAGCTGTTGCAAGGGGAGAAGGAAAAAAATATCAGATTATTAAATTAGAAGATAGTAGAGAGTGGTTCGGGGTTAATACAGTAGAGGAATTAGAAAAAGCAAATTTGTTAAAAAATAGACCGCGAGTTAAATTAGTTTAAACAAATTAAAAAGAATTCGTTTTTATTCGTTTGATCCGTTAAATCTGTGTTCTATTAAATAAAAATATGGATAATAATCAAAGACAATTTCTAACTGGCGCTGAAGTAGTCGTACAAGCCTGTATTGATGCTGGTGCGACACAGATGTATGGTTATCCAATAACACCAGGAACTGAGGTTTTGACTGGTTGGATTAAGGAAGCTGAAAAGTCCCACCTTCGCTCCACCTTCGCTCAAGCTTCGGCGGACGAACAAGACTTCGGCGGGCAGGGCAAATTAGAATATTTACAGACAGAGGACGAAATCGCGGCTGGTTTTGCTATTTGTGGAGCAGTGATGGGTGGTAAAAAAGCTTTTACAGCTACTGCTGGCCCTGGTACAACATTGATGCAGGATGCTATGAGTATGGCCGATGGCATGAGATTGCCTTTTGTGGCTATTATTGTTCAGCGTGGTGGGCCTAGTTCTGGTACTGTTATATATTCTCAACAAGAAGTTAATTTAGCGATCCATGGTGGTAATGGTGAGGGTATGCGATTGGTTTATTCCCCGAGTAGTTTAGAAGAACTTTATGAATTAACCAGACTTACTTTTAATAATGCATGGAAATATCGTTTCCCAAGTGTTCTTTTATCAGATGGTTTCCTTATGAAAACCAGACAGTCAGTTAGTTTTGATTTTGAAATAGAAAATGTTGAGCCGACCGCTTTAGTTTCGTCAGAGACACAAAAAAATATTCGTAATATTTATTCTTTTGAAGAAGAGTTGCGATTAGAACTTGAAAATCAAGAAAAAGATTTTAATAAGATGGCGACAGAAGTCGTAAAGTCTGAAAGTCATAAAGTCGAAAGTTGTGACGAGTTGATTGTTGCGCATGGTATTGTGGCAGGAGCTGTAAAAGAGGCGATTGAAGAATTGGAAAAACAGGGAAAGAAAGTTGGTTTATTTCGTCCGATCACTTTGAGTCCGTTTCCCAAAGATGAATTGAATAAACTTGCAAAGCAGGTTAAAAGATTATTTGTGATTGAGTCCAGTATGGGTCAGTTGCGTGATTTAGTAAAACAAAATTTAGATAGTAAAATTTCGGTTGATATTGATGGTCTGTATAGACCGGCAGTGGGGATTGAGAGTGAGGAGATAGTATTGGCTTTTCTTAAGTAATATATCATATATCATTTATCACCTATCATAATTAATTAGGAAAATAAATGATAGATGATAAATGATAACTTTTTCTAGTAAATATAAATTTTGAATAAAGGCATATGGCTAAAGAAGCAAAGTTTTGTCCTGGCTGTGGTCACCCAATTGTACTGCGTTTTTTGCATATGGTTTTGAAAGAAAGAGGTCTTGAATCTAAAGCAATTTTAGGATTAGATATTGGCTGTTCGCTTTTAGCTTGGGATTTTTTACCAGTCAACACTTTTCAAACTCATCATGGACGAGTGACAGCAACAATGATTGGTTACAAACGAGCTCAGCCAGACTCTCTTAGCTTTGCATACACTGGAGATGGTGGAGCCTATGCTATTGGGATGCAGAGTTTGTTGTGGTCGGCGATTCGTAATGAGCCAGTGACAGTAATTGTGGTAAATAATTCCAATTATGCTATGACTGGTGGACAAACAGCCCCAACTTCTTACAAAGGCCAAATTACCGATACAGACCCTTCTGGATTTCAAGGCGAACCAGTGTTTGGTCCGGAATTAGTCAGACAAGTAAATAAAAAAGCCTTTATTGCACGGACAGCTGTTAATGATCCTAAACAAGTAAAAGAATATTTAGAAAAAGCTATAGAAGCGCAACAGGCTGGCAATTTTGCAATGGTAGAATTTTTGTCCTATTGTCCACAAAATTGGAAAACAGTTGGTGTTGAGACTAATAATTATTTGAATGAGAATTTGAAAGCTTTATTTAGGACTGGAGAATTTTAGTAAATTATCATTTATCATCTATCATTTATTTTTTTAAACAAGCATGATAGATGATAAATGATAGATGATAATAACATTATGACATTAAAAATAATATTGAGTGGCGATGGAGGACAAGGGATTCAGACTTTGTCTTATTTAATTTGCAATACAGCTTTTAAGAATGGTCTAGAAGTAAGTCACATTCCAAATTATGGCTTAGAACAAAAAGGCGGAGTATCTATGGCTTATATAAAAATTTCTGATAAGGAGATTTTTTATCCAAAATTTTCCAAACCAGATTTTCTACTTATCATGTCTGATCAAGCCAGAGAGAGGACTGTAGATTATCAGCAAGACGGTGTTGAAATTATTGAGATAAAAGACTATGTGGATTTTTTCAAAGAAAATAATGTAGAGCCATATAGTAGAAATATTTTTTTCTTAAGTAAGATTTCTGGTATGCTAGAAGGTAAAGGAATTATTAAAAAACAAGAAATTTATCAGGCGCTTGAAGAAAAGTTGGCGAAGAAGAGGGGTTGGGAGGAGAATAGGCGAGTTTGGAATCTTTCTACGCCACTTTAGTGGCGGTCACTAGACTTTAGTCTGTGTAATTGACGGAAGCTAAAGCTTCCCAACCCCGGCTAAAGCCGGGTAGAATAAAACAAATAATCTAATTTTTAATCCAGAGTTTGAAGCAGGGGAAAGGGATTCCTCGGCTACGCTCGGAATGACAACGAAAAAAATATGTGCGGAATAATAGCTTATATCGGTGACAAACCAGCTTTACCAATTTTAATTAAGGGTTTGCGTCGTTTAGAATACCGTGGTTATGACAGTGCCGGTGTTGCTTTGATGTGTGATGGTAAAATTGATCGTCTACGTTCGGTTGGAAAAATTGATAATTTGGAAGAGAAAGCCAAGACAGTTTGTATGAATGGTACCATTGGTATTGCTCACACTCGTTGGGCGACTCATGGTGGAGTCACAGAAGAAAATGCTCATCCACATTTTTCTACATCAGGAAAGTTGGTAATTGTCCACAACGGTATTATAGAAAATTATCGTGAGATTAGAGATAGACTAAAAGATAAGTTTGAATTTAAAACCGAAACTGATACTGAAGTTTTGGCAAACTTAATAGAGTCTCATTATGAGGGTGATTTGCGCCTTGCTATTGAAAAAGCTTTATCGCACGTTCGTGGTACCTATGGATTGGTGGCAATGCATGCTGATGAACCGGATAAGCTGGTGGCGGCTCGTTTGGGTAGTCCTCTGGTTGTGGGAATGGCAGAAAATGAGTATTATATTGCTAGTGACGCCACGCCAATGCTTACATACACTAAAAAAGTTATTTTTTTAGAGGATGGTGAAGTTGTAGAGATTAGTAATGGTAAAATGGAAACTTTTAATTTGAAAGACGAATCTGTTACAAAATGTGTAGAAGAAATTGAGTGGGATGACGAGCAGGCCGAAAAACAAGGCTACAATCATTTTATGCTTAAAGAAATTTTTGATCAACCGGTCGTGTTTAAAGACGCTATTCGCGGGCGTATTAATATAGGGGAAGGCACAGCTCATTTGGGCGGACTTAATATGACTGATGAAGAAATGCGTAGTGTTGAGCGAATAATTTTGATTGCCTGTGGTACAGCCAGCTATGCTGCCATGGTTGGTAAGTACGCCTTTGAGCGTTTGGCTGGGATTCCAACTGAGGTGGATGTTGCTTCTGAGTTTCGTTATCGCGATCCGATTGTTAATGATAAGACTTTGGTATTTGCTATTTCTCAATCTGGTGAAACCGCCGATACTTTGGCTGCAGTTCGTGAAGCCAAGAGAAAGGGTGCTTTTGTTCGAGGTATTGTTAATGTAGTTGGTTCAACTATCGCGCGCGAAACTGATGGTGGTTCATATATTCATGCCGGGCCCGAATTAGCTGTTGCTTCTACTAAAGCCTATACTAATATGGTGGCAATAATGATTTTATATGCTTTACAATTTGGTCGACTTAAACGAGTTACATTAGCTACTGGACAACGATTAATCAATGCATTGTTGGAAATTCCTGAAAAGATGAATCTGATATTTGCACAAACAGACAGAATAAAAGAAATTGCTGAAAAATATAAGAATGTAAATGATATGTTTTTTTTGGGGAGAGGAATAAATTTTCCAGTTGCCCTTGAAGGATCGTTAAAATTAAAAGAGATTTCATATATTCATAGTGAAGGTTATCCGGGTGGAGAATTGAAACATGGTCCAATTGCACTCCTAAGTGAAGATTTTCCAGTATTTGGTATTATGGTACAAGATCAACTTTATGAAAAAATGCGGAGTAATATTGAAGAAATAAAAGCACGAAAGGCACCGTTAATTTTGCTTGCCACAGAAGGTGATGAGAAGGCAAAAGAATTAACCGAAGATGTTATTTTTGTTCCGAACACAATGGAACTCCTAGAGCCATTATTAAATACAATACCTTTACAAATTTTTGCTTACCATATGGCAGTATTGTTAGGGAAGGATGTTGATAGGCCAAGAAATTTAGCCAAGAGTGTGACGGTGGAGTAGCAGATATTTGTATTTTACCCAGCTTTAGCTGGGGTGACGGAGCTTTAGCTCCGCTAATTCATAGATATGTCTTACTATCAATCTGGAATATATTTTTTAACTGGATCAACCTTTTTGCACTATCCTTATTTTAAAACCAGTCAACAAAAAGATATTGTCTATGACAGAATTGCAAAGCTAAAAGAAAAATATGGTGTGACAGTTTCAGCTTACAGTATTCAGATAAATCATTATCATCTAATAGTTTGTTGCGACAACGATCAGTTGATACCAAAAATAAAACAGTTTATTCATGGTGGGGTTAGTAAGAATTATAGAGATAGATTTTCTTATAAGTATAAGGAAATGTGGGGAAATGCTAAGACTGTGTATATAAAAGACATGAACATGTATTGGGGAATTGCTGGTTATGTGTGTGGAAATTTACTAAAACATAAAGAAGTGAATAAGATTTCAGATTTGCGTTTTAATAGGTATTGTAGTTATGAACATTTTGTTGGAAAATATGGCGAAGAGAAAATGAGATTATTGATTTATAATGTACTACAATTAGATGAAAATAAGGAGGATTATTCACTTGATATAGGAGAAATGGCGAGGCTCAAGCCTCGTCACCCCAGCTAAAGCTGGGTAGAACAGAGAAATTATGCAAATCACAGCCACAATATTCAAGAGTCCTGTTGATCAGGAAAAAGTTCGCGAAATTATCCAAGCCGGAGCAGACATCTTGCGGATTAAGTTTGCTCATGTTTCTAATAAAGAGGCTTTGAAAGTTGTTGAGGTAGTAAAGAAAGTTATTAATGAAGAAAATTCTAATACAAAAATATTAGTTGATTTACCTGAGCATAAAATACGTTTGGGAAGTCTGGAATTAGGTAAAGAAGATGTGGTAAAAGATAAAATCTATACATTAAAACCAGCAAAATTTAGTAGAACAATAAATAATTTTATTCCAGTGGATGTAATGAGTTTTAAAAACTTTTTTAAGGTAGGGGATAAGATTATGATTGGTGATGGAGAGGTATTTTTTGAGATAAAGGAAATTGTTTCAGACAAAGAAGTAAAAATAATTTTTCCCGATGGTGGTTTTGTGGATCAGTACCGCAGTCTAATTTCAAATAGATTGGCAGATGATCTCAATCATTGTGAAATAGCGACTGATTCTTTAAAACTTTTTCAAGATATAAAGCCAGATTATGTTGCCATCTCGTTTGTGGCGTCGGCCAGTCATATACAGTGTATCCGTGTGCAAATTAAAAAATTATATGGCGATTCATGGCGGCCAAAGATTTTGGCCAAGGTAGAGTCGCTGGGAGGTTTAAACAAAATAGAAGAAATTATAGATACAGCTGACGAGATTGTTATTGCCAGGGGAGATCTGGGTGTTACGACAGATTATGCAAAAATTATTTTAGAACAAAAAAAGATTTGTTATTTATGTAAGAAAAAAAATAAACCAGTAATTGTAGCGACGCAAATTTTGGGAAGTTGTCTACAAAAATCAGTCCCGGCTAGATCAGAGATTGGATATCTAACAAATATTGTTTTGGATGGTGCAACTGGGATATGGTTATCACAGGAGACTAGCCTGCACGAGAATCCAGGGCAGGTGGTAAAAATAGCAAAAAATATAATTAACACGATTGAAAAAAGTTATGAATCAGTCTAAATCAATGCTTAAAATAGTAGTAGTAGGTGGAGGCAATGGAACCGCCATTACTCTAAATGCCTTAAAAAAACTAAACAATGTCTTAGAAATTTCAGCAGTTGTGTCCATGAGTGATTCAGGTGGTTCAACTGGTAGATTGCGAGATGAATTTAATACCTTGCCACCTGGAGATGTGATGCGAGCAGTTTTGGCTATGTCTCCGTTTCCTTTTCCTATTTTAAAAAAGATTTTTTATAAAAATAGGTTTGAAAATGTTGGCAAGTTAGATAAGCATAATTTGGGGAATTTGTTTTTAGTGTTGGGAGAACAATATGGTGGTGATTATGTTCAATCTGTTCGTGCCCTAGAACAAGCTGTGGATGCAGTTGGCCATGTTTATCCTGTTACTTTACAAGTAAATGACTTAGTTGGGGAATTGGATAATGGCGAGATTATAAAAACAGAAGGTGAGCTGGATCAACCAAAATATGATAAGAATTTACGAATTAAAAAAGTCTGGCTAGAACCAGAAGCTAAGATTTATGAAGATGCCACTAAGGTTTTAGAACAAGCCGATTATATAATTTTTGGGCCTGGTAGTTTGTATACTAGTATCGTGGCGACCACCCTTGCAAAAGGTTTTAAAGAAGCAGTAGAAAAGTCCAATGCAAAACTTATTTATATTGCGGGTAATGCCAGGCACGACAATGGCGAGACAGGCCCAAAAAAAGTTAGTGAAGCAGTTCGAGAACTTCAAAGTTATTTACCAAGGAATTTAGATAGTGTTGTTTGTAATAATCATAAATTAAGCAGTGAGGAAAAAGATTTTTATAATTCACGTGGTTGGGAAACAGTTCCTTGTGACGTAGAGAATTGTGATTGTGAGGTTGTGCAGGGTGATTTTGAGAGAAAGGGCGGTGGATTGTGTGATGAAAAATTAAGTGATATTTTGAAAAATATTATTAAAAAAGGATAGAACGCCAATTACCACAATGACCAAAATTAACCACAATTTGAATTTTGGTAAATTGGGGTAATTATGGAGATTGGCGTTCCATTAATTATTTTATAAAAATATGAATATTAAAAAAGAAATTATACATGAAAAATATGTAATTAAATTTACTGCCGAAGTTGATGGAAAAGAAGTGGGTCGGGCTTATTTATATTTAATTTATAATAATTTACATGATGAACCATACGGCTTACTTGAAGATGTTTTTGTGGAAGGGGAATATCGCAGTCAAGGTGTTGGTCGGGAACTGGTAAGGGCGGTAATTGAAGAAGCCAAAGTACAGAAGTGTTATAAGTTAATTGGAATTTCTCGTTATTCTCGTGAAAATGTTCATCGTTTTTATAAGAGTCTTGGCTTTCAAGATCATGGAGTGGAGTTTAGGATTGATTTTAAATAAAAGATACTAATATACTAATTTTACTTCCACCAAAGGACGGATCAGTCCTCTGGTTGAAATGATACGAATAAATACTAATACTTATTTTGATAATTATTTTTTAAAATTAACTTTTGGTAATATGAAGTAAATTCAATTTAAATCCAGTTTTACTTTAATACACATTAGTATACCATTAGCCTTCGGCCGTGAGCTCAGGCCGAATCGGTATAATTCGTAAAATTAGTATATCGGTATCTTTTATTCTATGATTAAACAAATACTTGATTTACATATCCACTCAAAATATTCACGCGCTTGCTCGCCTGGTTTGGATTTGCCTAGTATTGCTAAGGCATGTGAGATTAGGGGAATAGATATTGTAGCGACGAGTGATTTTACGCACCCAGCTTGGTTTCAACATATGAAAAATTGTTTGGTGGAGGATACACCCGGCGTCTTTAAGATACAAGAAACAAGATACAAACAATTTCCAATTTTCAATTTCCAATTACCTGAGACGAGATTTATCTTGGGCACAGAATTATCGTGTATAAAAAAACATAAAGATAAAACCAGGCGAGTTCATCTGTGTGTGTTTGCTCCGAGCTTGGAAATTGTGGAGAAATTTAATAATAGATTGGAAGAAATGGGATTTAATTTGAAATCAGATGGGCGGCCAATTTTAGGACTTACCTGCAAACAACTTTTGGAAATAATGTTAGTTGTTGATAAACGCATGGTAATGATTCCAGCGCATGCTTGGACACCATGGTTTGGTGTTTTTGGTAGTAAGGGTGGTTATGATAGTTTGGAAGAAGCGTTTGAAGAATTGACTCCGCATATTTTTGCAATTGAAACCGGACTTTCATCTGACCCAATTATGAATTGGCGATTATCAATGCTGGATAATATTACTTTGATTTCCAACTCAGATGCACATTCTTGTGCTAAGCTTGGTCGTGAGGCCAATGTGATGCAATTTGAAAGTGAAGAAGAGATAACTTATGATGAGATCATGAGAATTTTGAGAGAAAATGACAAGGAAAAATTTCTTTATACTATAGAATTTTATCCAGAAGAGGGAAGATATCATTATGATGGACACAGGAATTGTAATTTTGTTTGTGTGCCAGAAGAAACTAAAAAATTAAAGGGAATTTGTCCAAAATGTAAAAAACCATTAGTCATTGGCGTGGAAAATCGTGTGCATGAATTAGCTGATCGTACAAAAGAGGAAGTCCTTCGGCTTCGCTCAGGGCAGTCTTTTATAATACCTTTTAAAAGCCTGGTTCCTTTACCAGAAATTATCGCTGACGTTTTTGGTTGTGGAGTTAATACTAAAAAAGTAAAAGCTCAGTACGATGAAATGATAGAAAAAATTGGAAATGAGTTTCATATTTTACTTGAGTCGGATCTAAATACAATTGAAGAAAATAGCTCAAAACGAATCGCTACAGCAATAGATAGGGTTAGAAAAGGAAATATTTTTGTAAAACCTGGTTATGATGGTGAGTTTGGTGTGGTAAAAGTTTTTAGTGGCGATGAGGATAGGGGATTAGGAAAGCAAGTGCGTTTTGATTTGGAATAAGGTAAATATACTAATAAAATATACCAATATACTAATAATACGAATTATACCAATGCTATACTAATGCTTATTTTGATAATTCTTATTTAAGCCAAAATCTGGCAATGTTAGATAAATATTATTTAATTTTATTTTTAAAACAACAAATATTTGTATAGCATTGGTATAATTAGTAAATTCGTATATTAGTATATTACAAAAAATTTTTTAAACAAAAACACCCTTCGACAATCTCAGGGTGTTTTTTGAAGAAAATTTATTTCTTCTTTTTCTTAGCTACTTTCTTTTTCTTAGCTACTTTCTTAACTGCTTTTTTAGCAACTTTTTTCTTAGCTACTGGTTTCTTTTTAGCTACCTTTTTCTTAGGGGCAGCTTTCTTTTTTAGTACGCGTTTTTTAGCTGGCATAATGTGCACCTCCTCTCTTAGTTTGTTAACTGAATGTTTTTATTGTTTGATGTTACCATGGTACACACCAACACATCAAAAAAACATTCATGGAAGTTTTCACAAGACAAGCATTGCTGTAAAAACTTTTATAAAATTTCTTACAGCACTTTGATAAACTCAATGCAAGTAAAAAATTTTATTCGACCTTTTAGTTATCTATATTATAGTTTGTTTTTAATTTTTTTGATATAGTCTAAACAAAAAAACTGTGTATAACTTTGTCTACTAATTTTTTTTGCAAAATAAAAAATACCAATAGGTATTTTTTAAATATGTTGTAAATTTTTATTTACATTTTTAATTCCTCTTCTTTTCCAAAACCTAAAATTAAAAACATTATAATACTACCAAAACAAATTCCAATAAAATTTAATAAAAATAAAAATTCACTTGCCATAAGTATTTTCCAATTTTGCATTGCTATACATAAACCCATTACAGCTAATGGTGGAATGATCGCCGCTGAAATTGCAATGCCAACTATTTTTTCAGATAGTTTTGGTCTAACATAAGCAAAGGCGCCGGCTAGACCAGAAAGTAAGGCAATAATAAAATAAAGTAAATCAGGTTTTGTCCGACTTAAAATTTCTGTAGTTGATGAAATACTTTGACCATCAATTAATAAAATCAAAAAACCAAATAAAGTGGCTATCATGATTGCTAAAATTGTTCCTGTTAAAATTGAAAATATTGATTCACCAATTCCTTTTGGTTTGAATAAAATTAGATAAAGAGAAAAACCAAAAATGGGTGTTACCAAGGGTGCTACAACCATGGCCCCAATAATGATAGCTGAATTATCAAGTGCTAGACCAAGAGTGGCTAGGCTGGCAGAAATAGCAATTAAAACGAAAAAATCGACTGATGGTCGGCTGTATAATTCCAATTGTCTTTCAGCATGTCTATTTATCCTTTCTTTGTGTGATAAAAAATTAAACATATTTAGCAAGTTTGTAAGTTTAATAATGTGATGTAGTCTAGTAAGTTATTTAATTTTTTATTAACCTCGCCACACCATTTGCGACCAAATTGTTGTATGTGCCAAGCTATGATTTCTGGTCGGAGTAAAAAATCAATTAATTGTTTAATAATTTTTTCAAATTGTTTTACAGCTGTTTTAGTTTTGAAATTTATATGTTTTAGTTTCAAATTATAATTTACTAGTCGTTTGTAACTAAATAAATATATTTTTGATAATTCGCCCATTGGCATTATATTTTCAATTCTTTCTGTGTGCATTACGTCCAGCATATCGGCATCCTTTAAAATATCTAGCAGTATTTGATCTTTTTTTCTAAGTAGTATCTTGGTTAGTAAACGCCCAGTGCCAATGCTTTTGCAAAAAATGATTTTTATAGCAGTGCTTGGCACATAACCAAATAACCAAAGTTTAAGGCAGGATTTTAACAACATAAAAGCTGAAATCAAATCATCCAAGAAGACCATCCAGAAGATTGAAGGATATTTAGTGATAGTACGCGAGACATCATGCCAATAGGTAGCTAAAATCAGAGCTTCTTTTTGTCGGCCGGTTATGTTCATATCAATACAAATGTTTTCTGCATTTTTTATTACTCGCTTAACATGACTCAGCCCGTGAATTGGATCAGTAGAGCCTTTCATTGCGTCTTGAGCCTGAGTGATTAATTTTTCTATTTTTTTATGTTTCATATTATCTATATTGTAACATTTTCTAGTAAAAAAATCAAGATCCCGATTATTCACCTAAGGTATTGATTTGTTTGTTAATTTCTGCTATAATATTTTCGTAACAAGCGCCCATAGCTCAGTGGTTAGAGCACAACGCTTATAACGTTGGGGTCGATGGTTCAAGTCCATCTGGGCGCACATTATGAAATCCTCTGCAAAATTTAGCGTTGATCTTGATGACCAAGGAAAACGTCTTGATATTTTTTTGTCGGAAAAATTGGAGATAACTCGATCTCAAATTTTGAAAATGATAAAACGTGGACAGATACTAGTAAATGATAAAAATCCTAAAAAAGCAGGAGAATTATTAAAAGAAGGGTTTTCTGTAGTGGTCAAGGAAGAGGAAAAGACCGAGGAAGAAGAAATAAAAGAAGAGGAAGCCGAAGATTTAGGATTTAAGATTAAAATTATAAAAGAGGAGACCAATTATTTGGTAGTAGAAAAGCCAGCTGGAATGCTAGTTCACCCAACTGAAGCATTTGAGCCAAATACTCTGACAGATTTTTTGAAGGAAAAGTATCCAGAAATAAAAAAAGTAGGTGATGCACCAAATATTAGACCTGGCATTGTTCATCGTTTAGACAAAGAAGCCTCTGGTCTCTTAGTTATTGCGCGAACTCAAAAAATGTTTGAACATCTTAAAAAACAATTTCAAAAAAGGGAGGTGGAAAAAGAATATGGTGTTTTGGTTTATGGTCAGATACAAAAAGAACATAATTTGATTGATTTTGATATTGATCGTGGAGTTGATGGGAAAATGGCCTCACGCCCTAAAATAGATTCATTAAAATTGAAAAATGTAGGTAAAGAACAAGTGGGTCGTGAGTCCTTGACAGAATTTTGGGTGGAAGAAGAGCTGTCACGTTTTAGTTTTCTTAAGGTAAAAATCCACACCGGGAGAACACACCAGATTCGTGTGCATATGTTTGCTTTTGGGCATCCGGTTGTGGGTGATACTTTGTACTTTAATAAAAAATTAATAAAGAAAACTGAAAAAAAATTAGGTAGATTATTTTTGCATGCAAGGAAACTGTGTTTTGAAGATTTGAAGGGTGAGAAGGTTTGTTTTGAGAGTGAATTGCCAAGTGAATTAAAAAATTATTTAAATGGATTGAAATAAGAAAGTCACTTTAGATGGCTCTCCCCCTATCAGGGGGAGCACACGCGAAGCGGTGAGGGGGTCTGGCGGAGTTGTAGAGTTTGTATTGTGGTTGTAGTATCTGAGATAGTTCATAAAGATCCTCGTAGATTCTATTATTTTAAAATCTTTCTTCTAGCTTCTCCAGACCCCCTCCGTCACTTCGTATCGGCTCCCCCTATCAGGGGGAGAGCTGGTTCATCAAATATTGTTTATCAATAAACGTTATGAAAAAAGGTCTACTCGTCGTAATATCATCCACCTCCGGCGGAGGCAAGGACTCTGTGATTAGAGAGTTGATTAAGATTTTCCCCAATTCTGCACGTCTGGTGACCACTACTTCTCGTCCGCCTCGTCCAGGTAATAAAGAAGGGGTAGATTACTATTTTATTACTCGAGAAGAGTTTGAAAAAAGATTGCAAACTGATAAATTTGTGGAGTACAATGAATATGCTAGTAATTTTTATGGTATTGAAAAAATAAGACTAAATGAATCACTCACTGACAATGAGATCGTTTTCACTCAAATTGAAGTGAATGGTAAACATAATTTAGATAAGAAACAAATAGAGAATCTATCAATATTTTTGGTTCCAGATGATTTTGATAATTTGGCTGAGAGGATTAGGGGTAGGGGTGGAGTAAGCGAAGAAAAGCTAAAAGAGAGGCTAGAAATAGCTAAAAAAGAGGTTGAAAATTCAGGTGATTATGACCATAAAGTGGTCAATGTACAGGGTAAATTTGATGAAACAGTAAAAAAAGTGACTGGTATTATTCGCTCACACCTATCTCTTGACAAAAAAAGCTAAATATAGTACACTGTAGCTACGTTTCAAATTATAAATCTAAAATTATAAATCTAAAATAGTCGTCCATTTATCATTTCTGATTTTAGATTTATGATTTAACCGATGTTGGTTAATCTGTTTTGATAGACAGAAAGATAGGGACATTCCTCATCAACCTCTCAATAATACCTAATATATGTCAGAAAATATCAGAAGCAACCTAAAGTCCGGCATGATTGTCCGTGTTCATCAGAAAATCAAAGAAACTAATGCCAAAGGTGAAGAAAAAGAACGTATCCAGATCTTTGAAGGAACAGTTCTTGCGGTCAAGCACGGCAATGAGTCTGGCGCCACTGTTACTGTTCGCAAAGTATCCAATGGTGTTGGGGTGGAAAAGATTTTTCCAATCAACTCACCAATGGTAGAAAAAATTGAATTAGTCCGCGAGATGGCAGTAAAACAAAGTAAAGCATTTTATCTGCGTACTTACAAGAAGAAACTAAAAGAAATTAAAAAGAAGATTATTGGTGATACTGAAGAAGTGGTAAAGGAAAAGGTAGATAATCCCGTCTTCGCCCCTGAAGGGGCTACGCCGAGCAGGCCAGATGAATCTGAATTAGAAGATAATGTTGAAAACACAGAGAATACGGAAGTGATTGGGACACCTGAAGAGGAGAAGGAAGAGAAGAAAGAATCCCCCTCCGCTTCCACCTCCGCTGAAGCTATGGCGGACGAGAAAGCTACGGAGGACAAGGAAGAGAAGGTTGAGGAAAAAAAATAAAAATAGAAAATTGTGGAGTCCTCCCGAAAGGGAGGTCTTTTTATATATAGGTTTTCTACTCGGCTTTAGCCGAGGTCAAGAAGCTTTAGCTTCCGGGGGTTACGGCGACTAAAGTCGCCTCACCCCGGCTAAAGCCGGGTAGAAGACTATGATGTTGATTTTTTAGTCATATTGAGATAGAATGGGGTTATATCCCGGCATTAGGCCAGGGCAGATGGAGGCGTGGCTGAGTGGTTGAAGGCACCGCATTCGAAACGCGGAAGATCTTAATTGGTCTCAGGGGTTCAAATCCTCTCGCCTCCGCATAAAAAAGAACATCAATATATTTGATGTTCTTTTTTGGTTTTAAATAATGATAATTAATTTTCTCTCATCATATCTATGTTGATTTTTATAGGTACTGAAGAAATTTCTTCAAAGTTATCATTTTTATTTTGTTTGGTCATTATAGAATAGGTGTATTCCCCTGATTTTGTTAATGGTATACCGTTAATAGAAATTACAGTTCTCATTCTCTCTTTACCTTCTTGAAAAGCAAAATTATTTGGTATTTCTTGTATTTCAGTTCCGTTTGGGTCTTTTAACGTAATTTTAACCGGAAATTCAAGATTAGTAATGCTACTTAAGTTTTTCCACAAAATTACCAGCTGGGATGAAAAAGGTAATACTATGGGTTTGGTGGGGTCAAATTTGGGGTTGTTTTTTAATTTGTCTAACTCTTCAATTTTTAGCCCGAATTTGATTTCTTCTAAAATTTTGAATAGGCTAATGTTATTAGTGTTGTTGTCAATAGAAGATTCTTGACATAAAACAGCCCAAATTGATTTAATATTGATTTGTTTCATATGTGTATTCTTTTTTAAAATTTGTGTAAACTACTTCCTCCGTGTTGGCAGTATTATTGTTTAGCGAAAGTAAACGACAGCTTTCAAAGATGTTCTCCAAATCATCATTTGAAAAATTAAGTCCATCCACCAATCTTTTAAGCAAAACTATGCCAATATTAACATCCCCACTTTCTATATTTGATATCACTTTTTGGGTTGTGTGAATTTCTTTTGCCAAATCAATTTGGCTCCAACCTTTTTGTTTTCTTTTTTCGTATACATTGACTGCTAATCTTACTTTAACCCGAGCATCTTTTGAATATATAGAAAAGTTTTTATCTTTTTTGGCTTCAGCAATGGGGTCAATTGGAGATTGTTTTTTATGCATAATTTTCGTAGTTATTTGGTGATATTTTGAATTTTTTTACATACATATCTGTCACCATATAATTTTTTTCTACCCATTTTTTTATTCTTTGGGTATCATATTGGCTCGGTTTTTCAAAAGCATTTAAAAGTACGATTTTACTGTTGTAGATAAAATATAATATCCGTATTACAGTATCTCTATACGCTAGATGGGACTAGGGTTAATAAAAAGAGTGTTGGATAACTAAATTATACCCAATTGGATATAATTTGTCAATATTACTTATACACAGGGTGGGTTTTGTTGATGTTTCCTTGATTTTTTACTGATATTTTGGTAAGGTAAAGCCAACAAATCAAGACCTAAACCAATTTATTTTGTTGGGCATGGTTGAAAAACTAAACGAATAAAGAGATGGTTCTTCCGTCTTTGGTATTATTCGTTTAGTCAACAATCGAAAGGTTATTGGATCTCGCAAGGGGTCGCCACTGTACGGGGAGCCTTTTGTGTTTTTTATTGAAAATACAGTGGTAAAATGGTATTATTTAATTAATTAACTTAAATACAAAAAATATGCAAAATCTATTTGGATTATTATTTCTTGCCTCATTCATTTGTTTGATAATTGGGCTTATCAAACCAACAATTTTTGGTAAGTTTATTAAAGGAGAATTAACCAAAAAAAGAGTTGGAAAAATTTTTGGTATTTCAACAGTGGCTTTCTTTATTTTAATTGGAGTCACAGCCGAAACACCTAAAAAAACTAACGAACAAACAGTGCAACAGCCCGTAGTAGAAAATACAGAAGTTGTAGAAAAAAATAAAAATGAAAATTCTGATTCTGTTGTTGTAGAAGAAACCCAAACCGATACTACTCCTACACCCGCAAAAAAAGAAACAAAGACAACACCTGAAGCAACACCAGAACCTACACCAACGCCTGCATCAGTTCAAGTTGAACAGGAAATTAAGGACAAAACTGAAAGTGTGCCAGCCGAGTATAAATCTGCTCTCAACAAAGCCACTCTATACGCTAATACTATGAATATGTCCAAAAAGGGTGTTTATGATCAGTTAGTTTCAGAATATGGCGAAAAGTTTTCAGTAGACGCCACACAGTATGCAATAGACAATGTGAAAGCCGACTGGAATGTAAACGCTTTAGCTAAGGCAAAGACCTACCAAGATACTATGGATATGTCCCCAGCTAATATTCACGACCAACTCATTTCTGAATATGGTGAACAATTTACACAATCAGAGGCAGATTACGCTATTGAACATCTTAATGACTAAAAAATAAAATATAAGAGTAAATACATATAGATGATTACTCAAAAAAACATACAAGCCGAAAAGCAAAATGCCACGACAGGCAAAAAGATAAAATATCTTTTAGATAATGACTATTTTTTTGTTGAAGAATTTGCCCGAAAGGTTTATGAAAAAGAAGGTTTTTCTTCTATTTGGTCGGAAAATGATTATTGGTGGAAAATATATGCCCTTTTATTTTGGGATATTATATTCGCCAAAATAAAAGGATATTGTATATATTCTGACGGGAATTCAACCTATGAAATAGGTACAGATAATGAAAAATTTGAAACTATCTATAAATTTAATTGTGAAGTTAATGGGATGCCACTTGATTTTTTCAAAGAGGAATTTTACGAAAAAAGAAAATCTCTTTTTCATAATAGGCTAAAAGAATTAGAACATATTGATATAAGACAGGTATTGATTGATTCGCATAAAATTAACTTTAAAAAAAGGTGTCGACCTATTGAAAACTGGGATAAATTCTCAATAGAGCAATTATGTATAGCGGTTGATGTGGTAGAAAAGGATAGACTATTAAAAATAATAGAAAGATTATTCAAAAATTTTAGTTATAACAGATCTGGACTGCCTGACTTATTCGTATATTCTAAAGATAAATATTTTTTTGCAGAGGTTAAAAGTGAAAAAGATAAAATTTCAACAAAACAAACAGAATGGCACTCTTTTTTATCAGATGAACTCGGTATCAATGTAGAAATATTTTCAGTTAATAAAAATGACAAAAAAGAAGACAAGAGAATAAAAGAGAGAATTAAAATCTCATTTGGTAAATCTACTTCAAAGAAAAGGGATGAAGCAATAAGTTTTATTGAAAAGCAAAATACATTTGAAAAAATTGAAGAAAAAAATGATATAATTTATTCCGCATTTTTTGATATTGAGGATATTGAGAATTTGTACATCATACTTGATTATACAAGTGGTTGGAAAACTCAAAAAATAGAATTAGACGGAAAACCTATACATTCAACAAAACTACGGAATAGTTTATGGTGTTATAAAGAAAAGATAACAGGTGGTAAATCTTTAGATTATTGCCGTACAAATGAATGGGACGGGAAATTAAATAAATTTGGATGTAAAAATTTTTACTTTAATGAATTTGAACAGAATTCTTGGTGTGAATATGGATATATTGATACTCAAAAAGGCGAATGGTTTTTTGATAAAGAAAAAATTAAAAAAGAAATTGATCGACAATTTGAGCAATTAAGTATCTGTCCTATTTTTAATTCTGAAAAAATACTAAAATTATTTGAAAGTATACCTGACAAGGTTGACCCTAAAATTGACACTTCTTGGTCTTTTGTTGATAGCAATTTTAATACATGGACTTGGAAAAATGGAAAATGGAAAACTCAATATGATTGGGATGAAGAAAAATTCCCAGGATATTCTATGATGGTTGGTGTAGAAAAAAATGAAAATAAACCGAGAAAAGCAACAAATACTATAAATATTGAAATTCAACCACCTGAACATAGAGAGAAAAAGAAAGGTTTTTGGCAAAGTTTATCTGATTTGTTTTAGATAGTTTTTATCAAAAATAGTAAAAACACTATTTATCCACGTTCCAACATCGTCCCACCCTTCCCTCCATTATAATATCTACTGAGATATCTCAGTAGATACTCTAATTTATAATTTTATGCTCGGAAAACACTTCTCCCACAACGGTAAATTATTACCAATAAAAAAGGCAAAGATCGCGATAGATAATATTGAATTTACCTATGGTTTTGGGGTATATGAAAATTTGCGGGTGAGAAAGGGTAAAATATTTTTTATAGACCAGCATGTAGAGAGGTTGTTTAATTCCGCCAAAATAATTGAGTTAAAACATGATTTTAATTCTGAACAGATAAAAGAGTGGATAGAGAAGTTGATAAAGAAAAATAAACTGGAAGACTGTAATATTAAGATGCTTTTGATTGGTGGGGAAAATCCTGATTTATATATAATGTGTTTGGCGCCAAAGTTTTTGGATAAGAAATTTTATAAACAAGGCGTAAAAGTGATTACTTATAAATACGAGAGATTTTTACCTCAAGCCAAAACGCTAAACATGTTGCCAAGTTACTTAATTTTTAAGAAAGCAAAAGCACAAGACGCATACGATGTATTACTATTAGATAGAGATAATAATATTGTAGAAGGGACCAGGTCCAATTTTTTTGCGATAAAAAATAAGACAATTTATACTACCCCAGTTGAAAAAGTTTTGGACGGTGTGACTCGTAGGACAGTAATAGATTGTGCGAAGAAAAATAGTTATAAAGTAGTTGAGAAAGATATAAAATTAGATGAGTTGTTTGATTATGATGGGGCATTTCTTACTAATACAAGTGGCAAGATTGTGCCGATAAGAGAGGTTGATGACAAAGCTTTTGATGAGATTTGTGAGGGGTTGGGGGATTTGATGGGGTTTTATAATGAGTATCTGAAATTTCAATAAATAATTCGGATAAATACGGATAATTCAGATAAACAGATATTTATCTAGAAAATTATCCATAATCTGAATTATCCGCATTATCCGAATTATTTCATGTGAATTAAGATGTATGAAAAAAATAGAAAACATAAAAATAGAAAAGCTAATTTTTGGCGGACAAGGGCTTGCTCACGTGGATGACAAAGTCGTTTTTGTTTGGAATGCACTACCAGGGGAAATAGTTGATATTGAAATTGTAAAAAAGAAAAAAGATTATTTGGAAGCCATTGCAATTAATATTGTAGAGGCATCTCCTGAGCGAGTAGAGCCAAAAGACAAACACTTTCTTTCTACTTCCCCATGGCAAATAATGTCGTACGAAACAGAGAATAAGTGGAAAAAAGAAATTTCAATTGAAACATATAAAAAACTTGGCGGTTCAGTCTTTGAAAATATTGATCCAGAAATTATTTTTCCTCAAGAAGAATATGGTTATAGAAATAAGATGGAGTATAGCTTTGCCGAGATTGAAAATCCCCTCTTACCTGCCCGCCGAACTGGAGGGAGAGGGGCGGACACGACGGAGGAGTGCCGGGGTGTGTTCGCGGATATTGGACAACACACCCCACCGCTTCGCGTGTGCCCCTCTCAAGAGGGGATATTTAGTCTAGCATTTTTTGAGCGGGGAAAGAAAAATAAATTTCCAATTGAAAAATCAGAATTGGCTGATCCGATTATAAATCAGACAGCCAAAGAAGTTTTGGATTGGATAAATAAGCAGGGCTTAGAACGACGCAATTTAAAAACCTTAATTATTCGTAGTGATGGAAAAGGGAATTCAATCTCAGCTTTATTTATAAAAGATGAAATTGAGTTTAAAGATTATCCAAAGTTAAATAAAAATAATCTGGGTTTTCAGGTTTATTATTCCACTCATAAATGTCCGGCGTCCGTGCCGACAAAGTTACTCTATAGTGAAGGACAAGATTTCCTTATTGCTGATTTGATAACTCACCCCCTCCACCCAAGGCGGACAGGCAGCCCTTCTCTTGAGAATAGAGGGGGAGACTATAGTACAAAATTAAAATTTGGATTACTCAGTTTTTTTCAAGTTCATATTCCTATTTTCACAAAGGCGCTTATTGATATTACAAAACATATAGAACCGAACACAGAGATTATTGATTTTTATTCTGGTGTTGGCTCTATTGGTTTACCATTGGCAAAAAACCAGACTAAGGTTACACTGGTTGATAATAATGAAGAGGCAATATTATATGCAAAAGAAAATATTAAATTAAATAAGCTTGATAATTGTGAAGCCCATTGTATTCCTGCAGAAAAAATGACTGATATTATTACAAAAGACAAAACAATTGTTCTAGACCCACCAAGAGCAGGATTACATGGTGATGTCACTAAGAAATTGTTAGAAGTTGAACCTCTAAAAATCATTTATTTGTCTTGTAATTTGTCTACTCAGGCTAGAGATGTTAAAATACTAGGTGAGAAGTATAAAATTACTTTTTCTAGACTCTATAATTTCTTTCCAAGAACACCACATGTGGAGGGGTTGGTAGTGTTGGAGAGGAAATAAAATTGTCATTCTGAGTGAAGCGAAGAATCTTTCCTAAATATAAAAATGTAGAAAAAATATATATAGTTTCAAAAAATAATCAGATAAGAGAGATCCTTCACTGCGTTCAGGATGACAATGTTCTTCAAATTCATTATCTAAAACTTAATTTTCCTAATTAACCTTCAGCCAAAGGCTGATCAGCCTCTGGCTGAAAAACCTAAACCTATGTCTATCTTAATCTCCGGTTCACTCGCTTACGACTATATCATGGATTTTCCAGATAGTTTTAAGAACCATATTTTGCCAGATCAGATTCATATTTTGAATGTCTGTTTTGTGGTGGATCAGCTTAATAAAAATTATGGTGGTGTGGCTGGTAATATTGGCTATACAATGAAATTGTTGGGAGGCAATCCGATTATTTTTGCTCCATTAGGAAAAGACGGAGAAGATTATATTACTTATCTAAAAAAAGTAGGAATAAATACTGATCATATACCAGTTTCAAAGGAAAGATTGACTTCGTCTGCTCACATAACAACTGATAAGGATGATAATCAAATTACAGCTTTTTATAATGGTGCTCTGTCTGAAGCATCTAATTTGAGTATTGGCAGTGTGAAAGAAGATATAAAATTTACTTTAATCTCACCAACAGACAAAAATGCCATGATAAAGCATGCCAAAGAGTGCTATGATTTAAAAATTCCATTTTGTTTTGATCCAGGTCAGCAGATAACAGCTTTTAGTCCGCAGGAATTGATGGCTGTGATTGGTCAGGCTAAATTTTTGATTGGTAATGATTATGAAATGAAATTAATACAGGAAAAAACTGGTTGGGATATGAGTGAGATGTTGAATCATGTGGAAGTTTTGATTACAACATTGGGAGATAGGGGGTCTGTAATAACTACTAAGGATCAAATTTTTGAAGTCGGAATATGTCAGCCACTATCAGTTGATGATCCAACCGGTGCTGGTGATGCTTATCGAGCTGGTTTTTTTACCGCTTATTTACAGGGTTGTGATTATCAGACTTGCGGACAAATGGGTGCTGTTGCCTCTACTTATGCAATTGAAAATTATGGCACACAGGAACATAAGTTTAGCATTGATGAATTTAAGAAAAGATATGAAGATGCATTTGGCGAGGTGATTAATTTGGAACTATAGGGTTGTGTCATTGCGAGGAATGTGTAACAATGACTAAACAAACCCAGAGCATAAGCAACGTAAATGATTCACTGGGATTGCTTCGTCGGCCTGTATTTCATCAGGACTCCTCGCAATGACAGGTACTAGGCTCTTGATTTCAAATCTAAACAGGGGTATAATATACCCGTTTTTAATCAAATAAACTTTGTTTTTTATGATTATACCTGTTCTATTGATTATTGTTGGCCTTGCCATCTTGATTGCTGGTGGAGAGTCATTGGTAAGGGGTGCTTCATCTATGGCCAAAAAATTAGGAATGAGCCCGCTAGTCATTGGTTTAACTGTGGTGGCTTTTGGTACCTCAGCACCAGAGTTGGCAGTTAATATTTTTTCAGCAATTAAGGGTACAGCAGATATTGCCATTGGTAATGTAATTGGCAGTAATATTTCTAATATTTTGTTAATTTTAGGTATTTGTGGATTGGCAGGGGGGCTGAAAGTACATAATAGTACAATTAGGAAAGAGATACCATTCGCTCTTTTGGCAGCTATTTTGGTTTTTGTATTAGGAAATGATGCGTTGCTTGATGGAACTGGTTTTAGTATTTTAAGCAGGACAGATGGTATAGTTTTGATGGCTTTTTTCTTAATATTTCTTTATTATGCATTTGGAATTGCTAAGGTGCAAAAAGACGGCGAGGAGAAGGTAAAATCTTATTCTTGGCTATTGTCTATAATATTATTGCTTTTAGGACTTGTTGGTTTGGTGGCAGGAGGAAAATTGTTAGTTGATAATGCCGTTATTTTAGCTAGATTAGCCGGTTTATCAGAGGTTCTAATAGGGTTAACTATTGTAGCTGTTGGGACATCTTTACCTGAATTAGTTACTTCGCTTATTGCCCTGCGCCATGGTCACGATGATTTGGCAGTTGGTAATATTATTGGTTCTAATATCTTTAATGTTTTTTGGATTTTAGGTCTTACTTCAACAATTTTGCCATTGCAATTTAATCCAGCGGTCAATCTTGACCTTTTGGTTAATATTGGTGCGACTGTTATTTTGCTTGTGTTTATGTTTATTCAAGGCAGGCGTTTTGTAGAAAAAATGACTTCTAAAACCTATAGGATTGATAGGTGGGAGGGTGGAATTTTAGTAGTTTCATATATTTTGTATATTACTTTTTTAATTTATCGTGGTTAATTATTTAAATAAGTATGGACGAAACAAAAGATTATAAAATAAAAGACCTGTCATTAGCCGAATGGGGTCGGAAAGAAATTAATATTGCAGAAAAAGAAATGGTTGGTCTTATGGCAATTAGAGAAAAATATATAAAGGAACAACCTCTAAAAGGCGTAAAAATTACGGGTTCTTTGCACATGACAATTCAGACCGCAGTTTTGATTGAGACTCTAGTTGTTTTAGGGGCTAAAGTTCGTTGGGCCTCTTGTAACATTTTTTCTACTCAAGATCACGCAGCCGCAGCAATTGCAAAAGCAGGTATTCCTGTTTTTGCCTGGAAAGGTGAGACACTAGAAGAATATTGGTGGTGTACTGAGCAGGCACTTAACTTTGGTAATGGCGAGGGGCCAGATATGATTGTAGATGACGGCGGAGATGCCACTATGATGGTTCACCAAGGTGTAAAGATTGAACGTGATCCACAGATTTTAGACACAGATTACACAGATAGTGAGCCGGATTTTGTTGAGTTAATGAAGTTGTTGGGAAAAGAATATAAAAAGAACCCAACTCGTTGGATAGGGGTTGCTGAGAAAATAAAAGGCGTATCAGAAGAAACAACCACTGGCGTGCATCGTCTTTATCAAATGCATGAGAAAGGTCAGTTATTATTTCCAGCTATTAATGTCAATGACAGTGTGACTAAATCCAAATTTGATAATATTTATGGTTGTCGTCATAGTGTAATAGACGGTCTTAATCGTGCCATGGATGTAATGATTGGTGGTAAAGTCGCGGTTGTTTGTGGTTATGGCGATGTGGGAAAGGGCTGTGCTCAAGCTTTGCGTGGACAAGGTGCACGAGTAATAGTGACTGAGATAGATCCAATTTGTGCTTTGCAAGCTGCTGTGGAAGGTTACGAGGTTGCAACCGTTGAGGATACATTGGGAGAGGGTGATATATATGTAACTACTACTGGAAATAAAGATATTATTACAGTAGATCACATGGAAAAAATGAAAGACCAAGCAATTGTATCTAATATCGGACATTTTGATAATGAAATTCAAGTTGAGCCATTAAATAAAAGATCTGATGTAGAAAAAATTAATATCAAACCACAGGTTGATAAATATAAATTTTCAGACGGTCACGAAATATATATGCTTGCTGAAGGTCGTTTAATGAATCTTGGTTGTGCCACTGGTCATCCAAGTTTTGTGATGAGTAATAGTTTTGCCAATCAAGTTTTGGCACAAATTGATTTGTGGCAAAATGATTATGAAGTTGGTGTATTTAGACTGGCTAAACATTTGGATGAAGAAGTGGCCAGATTACATCTTGAAAAAATTGGCGTAAAACTAACCGAGCTTACAGATGAACAAGCTGATTATATTGGGATTGATAAGAAAGGGCCGTATAAGTCGGAGCATTATAGATATTAGAGTATTTAAACACTAAAACATATAAACATTTAAACACATAAACACGATAAGGACTGACGCACGACCGAGAGGGAGTGCGTTTTTTGTGAGCTTTCTTTTCTAAGTAATTCACTCCATTGGGTTGTGGACTAGTCCTGTATAAAAATAGTTTAGGCCTGCACAAGATGAGATACATAGGTAACACTCTGATTTGCCCAAAACCGCAGGTTTTGCTAAAATTGGATGTTAAATAACAACCTTGTAATCTCATAAATTATGGCTAGTCTTGATACAAATACCTACAAATGGCTGTTTACGAAAAATTGGGGCACAGACTTTGTCAGGGGCACTAAACTTTTGGATAAACATGAACGTTGGCGTCGAGTAGCCAAGATACTAAAACTATCTAAAACAGCCAGAATGCGACTGGAATGGATAATCTACAATTATCAGGGTAATTCTGTACAGCAGACCTCTCGACATTTCGGAATATCCCGAAAAACCTTTTACAAGTGGTTTAATCTCTTTGACGAAGATAATATTTACAGCCTGCGCAAATTAGAGGATAAATCCAAAGCTCCTCAGCATGTCAGACAGCCCGAGATTACACCTGCCCAAGAAGAAAGGGTAATACTACTAAGAAAGAAATACATGCAATATGGCAAGATTAAACTGGCTAAACTCTACAAAGGAAAATATGGTGAACAAATATCTTCATGGAAAATACAAAGAGTTATTACTAAGCATAAATTGTACTTAAACCCCACAAAAACAGCTAAAATCAGCAAAAAAAGGCGAGGGACGGGGAAAAAGAAACGAATCACTGAATTGAATTTAAACAAATTGCCGTGGTACAAGAAAAAAGCCGGTTACATCATTTGTTTGGATACTATAGTTATCTATTCTTGCGGACTAAAACGCTACATATTCACTGCTATAGACAAATATGGTAAAGTAGCATTTGCCAGAATGTACAAAACCAAAAGCACGACTAACAGTAAAGATTTTCTTTATCGCCTACATTACTTGTTGGATGGAAAAATACCCAAAGTAGGTCATGATAATGGTTCTGAATTTGAAAAATATTTTAAAGAAGCTTGCAAAAAACTTTTAATTGAGCAATACTACTCAAGAGTGAGAACACCGAAAGATAATCCTGACAATGAAAGATTTAACCAGACCCTACAGACAGAATTTCTAAATCTTGGTAATTTTCATCCCGATCCTGAAATATTCAATCAAAAACTGACAGAATGGTTGATAGAATACAACTTCCATAGACCACACCAAACACTCGGTTATGAAACACCACTTAATTTTTCAAAAGTGTTACCTATGTACTCATCCTGTACATGCTATTGACAAAACCCCCAAAATATGCTATAATATATCATTAGTTCCTTATAATATTAACTATTTATAACTTTTTTCCAGCCAGTTTTTTGTCTTATTTTAGACAAAAAGATAAAAATGTGGCTGGGAATTGTTCCCAGTTTTGGTGTGACAAGCTTTAGACTGGTACATGGTGTACTAGTAAAGAGTAGGTCGCAAATTTGGGAGGTGTATCATGGCTCGTAAGAAAAGTGAGTTTCTGAAGGCATTCGGGAAGATGTTTGTTATCTTCAAGGCTCTCATTGACGAGGTGTTGGGTCTGGGTGGTTCGGACGAAGACATCGCTCTCATCGGCACGAACGCCGAACTACGGCGCGAGTTGGCCACCACGATTATGCGGTACGCCAACAAGGCAACTACTATCGTCCAAAAGTCGTGGCAACAACTCCTCACCGCCTGTCAGCAGTATTGGTTCAACCCGGACTTCACCGAGGCCCGTTGGCCGTTGGAGCCGGTTGCTCCAGACGAGTCTGAATGGGAAGTCAAAGAGCACTTTTTCTCGGACAATGCCACCGGCGAGGAAAAGCTTCGTCGTCTGGCAGAGATGGTGAAGAAAGGCGAAATCCGTTTCTGCGGTGTCAGACGTGCCATGGAGTACGTCGCCAACCATTTAGACGCTCAACTGGCCCGCCCGCTGGTCGTCCCAGTTTCTGCGCAGGACTCCGACGGCGGTCTTTGCCTGCCGATCTTCAGCCACTACTGGAACGGCCACAGGCAACGCAAGCTGAACTTGTGCAGCGTTTCCAACAGGTTCTATCCGGACTGTGCGTGGCTCGTCCTCCGCAAGCGGTCATAGGTCACCTGGACACTTGGCTCGACACACGTCGAGCAGGTGTCCGGACACTGGTCGTTTGGATCCTCGGTTCGCATCACGCGGATCGAGGGTTCTTCTTTTTTAAATAAATTTGTGTTAAAATTAGAATTAGATTTTACATAATAACGTTGGCTACGGTTGGCGTTTGAAAAATCACGCCATTCTGCCGTCCCAGAATGCGGTTGGGTCATGGCTCGCCGTAGAGTGGGGCAAAATGAGCGAAAAAAATTAAAATGGAATATAGATATAAAGAGTATTAAAACCAAGGAGTGACCCACGACCCACAGGGAGTGGGTCAATTAGAAGCAACGTCGCTCGGATGACGCACTCCTTTGGTCGTGCATCACTCCTGCGAGAATCACTCCTTTCAGTCGTGAGTTAGTCCATCTTGGGGGTGCTATTGACCCCACACCATTCTGGCAACGTCCAGTGATAAACCACTATCCAAGCCGTGAGGCGCCTAGCGGCTTAAACTGTCGTTAAATCAATAAATATCTTCAGAATGGTGCAGGGGTTGACAAAACCTCCAAAATGTGCTATAATACATCATTATTTCCTTTAAAAAGATAGTTTTTTCAGCTTTCTTTTTGGCTTGTTTTAGCAAAAAAGTTAAAAAGAAGGCTGGGATAACCCAGTTTCTTCCTCTTTGTCAACTTCGGCGAGGAGTAAGGTTTCTCACATAGAGGAGCCAAGGAGAGAGGGAAATGGATACCCATCGTTCAACGGCACACCTGCAGAGGGAGATTGGCGACGAGCTGTTTGACGCACTCGTCAGCTCCGACAACACGGAGAGGGTTCGTCAGTTCGCGAAGACGCTCGTCGCAGACGCGATCCCGATCGAGATGACCATCGGCGGTCGCACCTACGATTTGCTCGGATTCCTCAAGGGAAACGAGAAGAGCGTGAAGGGCGACACGATGGTTATCCGAGCCAAGGAGATGAACGCCAACCTCGGCAAGGAGGAAGGTGAACACCTCCTGAAGCATCAGGATGAGATTCCTGTTGCTCTTCGTGGCAAGATCGTCTTTGTCTTTACGGACTGGCGTCTCCCTGGCGTTCCCGTGCGCGTCGCCTACGTCTACTGGGACGATGATGGCTGGGTCCAGGGCTGGCACTGGCTCGGCCTCGACTGGTACGGCCTCGTTCGCGTCCTTCGTCGCAAGTAGGCACTTGATCCCTTGGGTCCTCGGTACTAGAGGACACTTGGGTTACTTGGCTACTTGGTCGCCTGCCGTCAGGCAGGCTCGCTCGCATCGGTACGGTTCTGATACTTTCAGAATACGACCGGTGCGAGCGCTTTGTTTTTGTGGTATAATATATTTGGAAAGTAAACGAAACAGTCCGCGGTCACGGCTTCGGGCGGTTGAAATCTGGGCTATCCAAAAAACGAGAATAGTACTGGCTATGGCTTGTGCTAGAGAGTGTTGGATAAACTCTAAAAATGAAAATAC
>JBDRSF010000021.1:0-22127 GCA_043825135.1 Candidatus Magasanikiibacteriota bacterium | reverse complement strand
CTTTTTGATATTTACTTTAATTATGTTAAACTAAATAATAAACAACTGTTTTAACTCAATCTTTTATGAAAAAATACTCCTCAATAATTAACAAAATAAAAAAGAAATTTGAGATTCCCCAAGAAGAAAAATTTTTACCTGCTAACAGTGGCACTCATTATAAAGTTTTTTTATCAAAAAACTACGTCATCCGTTTTCACGAAAATAATCCTGAACTTTTAAACAGAGAAGTAGTTTTTTTAAAAACAATTAACCACTCTCTTATTCCAAAAATTTTGTTTGCTGGAAAAATAGATGGATTAGATTTTATGGTTGAAAATCGATTGCCTGGAGAAACTTTAAACACCTCATGGAAAATATTAGATCAAAAAAGTAAATTAAATATTGCTAAACAAATAGTGAGCTTTATTCGATTTTTACGAAACGAAACTGGGGACAATGTTTATTCAATCAAAAATGGTAAAAAGTATAATTCTTTTCAAGATTGCATCCTCGATGGAATTGCAGAAAAAATTAGTAAATTAAAAAAAAATAAACAACTCAATAAAGTTTTGAAAGATTTAATAACAATAATTGAAGATGAAAAAAATAAAAAAGTCTTTATTGATAACAAAATTACACTCGTACATGGCGATCTAATTAATCACAATTTACTAATCAGAGATAAAAAGTTGACTGGAGTACTTGACTGGGAGCTGGCAATGTGGGGTGACCCCGATTATGACATTTCACGACTATTCTATTACCAAGAATGCGCAAGAGCTTATTATGAACAAGGGATTGATGAAACATTTGAGGCCGATTTTATTGATACTTTAGCCACTACAATTATGGAATCGAATCTTATGGAAGATAAAGAAAAATTCTGGATCAAACATAGATTATTACGAGCAATTTTTTACATCAATAGTCTTTATTGGGCTTTAAATTCTTCCAACCAGCGCGAAAACTTCGAGGAAATCATAAATTTGTGGGAAGCTAAAAAAGAAAGAGTCGTGTGATTAAAAAATATCAAGAACAAGCAACCCCCAAATATCCCAATTTCTTAATATTTCAACACGCTCCAACCCTCTTGCCTCAATCTCCCAAATATGATAAAATATACCCACTATTCAACGAATAAACCAATAAACTCCACCGTCGCCTTTGGGCTATGGCGGACAAGTAATAAACTTATTTATGCCTATTAAACGTGTATCAAAAGGAAGAGTTATTATCAAAAAACCAGTAGTAAAAAAGCTGGAAACTAATAAACCTATAAAAAAAGCAGTTAAACCTGCTGAAGTTAAGGTTACCCCAAAAGCCGAAGCTCCGAAGTCTGATAGCCGAAAGCCGAAAGCTGGTGGCTATAGCGCTGAAAACATTTCTGTGCTTGAGGGTCTAGAAGCTGTTAAAAAACGTCCTGGAATGTACATTGGTTCAACTGGCGCAACCGGCCTACATCACATGATCTGGGAGGTAGTTGATAACGCTTTTGACGAAGCCATGGCTGGTCACTGTGATACAGTTATAATAAAACTTTTACCAGATCACTGGGTCTCAGTTACCGATAATGGTCGTGGTATTCCAGTTGATATTCACCCTAAGAAAAAAATCAGTGCTTTAGAACTAGTTTTAACTCAACTTCATGCTGGTGGTAAATTTGGCGACGGTGGTTATAAAGTATCTGGTGGTCTTCATGGTGTTGGTGTGTCGGTTGTAAATGCACTTTCAACTGATGTTAAAGCTATTGTCCATCGTGATGGTAAAATTTGGGAACAAGAATACAAATATGGTAAACCAGTAAAAAAAGTCAGAGCTACTGGAAAAGCTAAAGGTACTGAAACAACCATAATGTTTCATGCTGATCCAAAAGTTTTTGAAACTACTAATTTTTCTTGGAAAACTGTTATTGACCATTTGCGCCAACAAGCCTATCTAACCAAAGGCGTCCATTTGATAATTTCTGACGAAAGAAGTGCCGAAGAAAAAGAAGAAGATAAAACCTCTGTGCAACTACCAATTGTTAAATATCAATTTTATTTTGAAGGTGGTATCGCTAGTTATGTAAAACATATTAATAAAAATCGTGAGGCTAAGCATGAAAATATCTTCTATATAGAAAAACAAGTTGACGATGTTAATGTAGAAATTGCCTTACAATATACTGATGACTATTCAGAATCCTTGTTTGCTTTTGCTAACAATATTACGAATCCAGACGGCGGTATGCATGTCGCAGGTTTTAGATCAGCTTTGACTCGCACCTTAAATACTTATGCTCGTAATAAAAATATTTTAAAAGAGAAAGACACTAATTTAGGAGGAGAAGATGTACGTGAAGGTTTGACAACAATTATTTCAGTAAAAATTCCTGAACCTCAATTTGAGGGACAGACAAAATCAAAATTAGGTAATCCTGAAGTTAAAACAGCTGTTGAAAATGTTTTTGCCGAAGCTTTTGCAATATTTTTAGAAGAAAATCCCAAAGATGCTGAAGGAATATTGGGAAAATGTTTACTCGCTGCTCGTGCTAGAAACGCCGCTCGTCTAGCTCGTGAAACAGTTTTGCGAAAAGGAGCTTTAGAAGGCTTTACTTTACCAGGGAAATTAGCTGACTGTTCTTCTCGTGATGCCAGTAATTCTGAGCTGTACATAGTTGAGGGCGATAGTGCCGGTGGTTCGGCCAAACAAGGCCGAGATAGAAAAACCCAAGCTATCCTGCCTCTTCGTGGTAAAGTATTAAATGTTGAACGCGCTAGAATTGATAGAATTCTAACAAACAATGAATTGAAATCTCTAATTATTGCCATGGGTACTAATATTGGCGAACAATTTGATATCACAAAACTACGCTACGACAAAATAATTATAATGACAGATGCTGATGTGGATGGTTCTCACATTAGAACCCTACTTTTAACCCTATTCTTCCGTTACTTTCCAGATTTGATAAATGGCGGTCACATCTACATTGCCCAACCACCTTTATATAGTATTAAAAAAGGAAAAGAGATGGAATGGTTTTATGATGAAGAAGCTTTAGATGCCTACAAAAAGAAGCATGGCGTAAGCGATGAAGACTTGGAAATAAAAGAAGAAAGTGAAGAGGAAGAAGATGAAAATGAAAGACTTGGTAAAACCAGAAAAACTGAAACCAAAAAACCAAAATTTAATATTCAGCGCTACAAAGGTCTGGGTGAAATGAATCCAGATCAACTTTGGGAAACTACTATGAGTCATGAAAATAGACTTATGAAACAAGTGGTAATTGAAGATGCTGAAAAAGCTAGTGAAATCTTTGACATTTTGATGGGAGCAGAAGTGGCACCGAGAAAGAAGTTTATTCAGACACATGCGAAGTCAGTTGAGAACCTAGACATATAATTTACCCGGCACAGCCTGTAACGCAGTGGAAGGCGAAGACGGGGACACATGCGAAGAGTGTTGAAAATTTGGATATATAATTTGACGACACAAAATAAAACCACTAGCATCAGCTAGTGGTTTTTGGTAGACAAAAAATAAATTTTATGCTATATTTAAAAAAGTATAGAATTGCTCTTTTCACTTTAGGGGGACACAATGGGAATCTTGTCAGACAACGACAAAGACAAAATCATCAACTTCGCGACTTGGATGAGAGAAATCTTGATCGGCATGCAAAAACATGCTCGATGGGGAACTCCAAATCCAAATCATCAACCACATATAAAAGACGAGGTATTGGTTGAAAATATTCTCGAGCACACATTCAAAGGAGTTTTGATTACTCAACTTCTTCTAGCTCTAGAAGAAAAGCACGGGGATATCAACAAACTTAATCCCTACGCACTACTACAGTGTGCCGTAAACCACGATTTTGAGGAATCAGAAAATGGCGACACACTTAGAGACAAAAAAACTGATGATATAGAGCGCAAGGGAGATGTTGTTCACATAAAAATCTTTGACAATGTTATACCGCCCACAATCAGGCCTTCCTTCCCTCTGCCGATTGATCGCGACACTTCCACAAGTATGAGCCAAGATCAATATGATTTCTGGGAAGCAATAGAGTGTCTTGGTTATGTCTGGTTTGCTTGGGAAGAACTAAGGTGTGGTCGAGACAAACTCACGAGGGTTTTTTCTAATCAAAAAGGCACTCTGTGCAAGATCGGAGAAAAGTTCATCTCTGTAAGGCTGGTGACAGCAATCCTCTACGAAGCTATCGAGGAAATGTTGCCATGCGACCAGTGGCAATAACAAACTCTAGACTCTCCGGGGGCACATTTCCCAGTGCCCCTACTTATCCACCTTACCTACTTGACAAACCCACCATAATAATATATAATATCTACATATTAAATCGGCCAAGGGGCCGTTTTAAAATACAAAAAAATGAAGATTGAATTAAGAGTTATGGATAATTCATAACTCATACCTACAGGGCATCAGTGTGCTCTGATAATTAATAATTCATAAAATATATGACCATCCTAGAAAAAATCAAAGACTATTTTAAAGGCGCTTTTAGAGAAATGAAAAAAGTCGTCTGGCCAAGTAAAAAACAAACTACTACCTATACTATAATCGTAATTGGTATGAGTATTGGTGTAGCGATATTTTTCGGCATCCTAGATTACGCTTTCAACATCGTCTTAGGCTGGATAATTTAAAAATACGAATAATAAAAGATACTAATATACGAATTTTACTAATAATACCGATGGTATACTAATGCGTACCAGAGAAAAAATTGGTATTTATTCGTATCATTAGTACCATTAGTATATTTGTATCTATTATCTATACCGATCTTATTATATAAACAAAAAGCATTATGGCCAAGCAAACCCTAGACTTAGGAAAACGCTGGTATGTGTTACACACTTACAGCGGTTATGAAGAAAATGTAAAACGCAATCTTGAACAGAGAATTGAATCTTTTGACATGCAAGACAAGATTTTTGGTGTGATGGTACCAAAAGAAAAAAAGATTAAAATAAAAAATGGTAAACGCCAAACTATAGAAGAAAAAATCTTTCCTGGTTACGTATTAGTTGAAATGCTAGTAACTGATGACTCTTGGTATGTGGTTAGAAATACTCCAAATGTAAGTGGTTTTATCGGATCTGGTACTACCCCAACTCCAATTGACGTTAAAGAAATGTTGAGCTTACAAAGCAGAATGAAAGTAGAAGAACCAACTCACAAAATTGATATGGCAATTAATGATTCGGTCAAAATTATTGATGGACCTTTCAAAAACTTTGAAGGCAAAGTCAGTAATGTGGATGACGCTCGTGGTAAGGTAAAAGTATTGGTTTCAATGTTTGGACGAGAGACTCCAGTAGAGTTGGATGCATTACAGGTGAAAAAAACCTAGTTAGCTATCAGCTTATAGCTGTCAGCTATTAGTAGATAATATGGCATATAAATTTGAAAAACTGAGAGTTTGGCAGGAATCAAGGCAGTTTGTTAAATTAATTTATATTGTTACGAAAGAATATCCAGATCATGAAAAATTTGGGCTTACTAGCCAAACAAATAGAGCTGTAATATCAATAATGTTAAATATTGCCGAAGGCTCAGAAAGAAACTCGGATGTAGAATTTATTAGATTTTTACGTATCGCCTACACATCCATGTTGGAAGTAATATCTGCTTGCTACATAGCATTAGATCAAAATTATATAACCCAAGAACGATTTGATTATGTATATGATTCTAGCCATATTCTAGGTAAAAAAATAAATGCATTAATAAAAAGTATTAACAACACACCTACAGTTACAAACAAGTAAGCTTCTCTGTAGGAATAATAATTAAAATGGCTGAAGTCAGATGACTGAAAGCTGAAAGCTAACTATATGGCAAAAAAACTAACAACTCAAATTAAATTACAAATCAAAGGCGGACTGGCTAATCCAGCTCCTCCAGTTGGACCAGCTCTTGGTCAACATGGTCTTGATATCCAAGCCTTTTGTCTTCAATTTAATGCGGCAACCCAAGACAAAAAAGGTGAAGTAGTTCCTGTTATTATCAATGTTTATGATGACCGAACTTTTGACTTCATTACCAAGGTAGCCCCAGCTAGCACTCTTATTATGAAAGCCGCTGGAATTGAAAAAGGTGCTGGCAATCCACTAAAGGATAAAGCTGGCAAAATCACCAAAGCCCAATTAAAAGAAATTGCTGAAAAGAAAATGCCAGACTTAAATGCCAATGATATCGAATCCGCTATGAAAATTATTGCTGGTACAGCTAGACAGATGGGTGTGAAAGTGGAATAAACACATAACACGAGACACGTAACACATAACAACTCTGCTAATGCGGGGTTGTTTTTTTATTTATTTATTACAAGACTACTGTCATTGCGAGTGCCTTGAACGACAGTGAAAGGACACGTGGCAATCCCAGACTTTATTGCAATAACTTTATCATTTATGTATGGGATTGCTTCGTTCTTACAGACTCGCAATGACAGGATTTTGCTAATAATATCGTAATTACCTATTATATTATTAGCCAACACCCCATTTGGGTCTTTTTTAATCTCCCGTTTCCTGCTATAATAATATTATAATTAAAAATAGCCTTTTAAGCCTTTCTGGCTTTTCCGGCCTTTTAAGCCTTTGATTATGAATTGTGCCTTTTACAGTGTCCCACCAGACATGAAAAATTATCTGCGTTCAAAATTGCGTGGAAACAAAGTATTTATATCAACCAAACCATTTACCTGTTGTGATGAAATCTATCCCGATGTTGAAATTTTGGGAGTCTTTGTTGACTGTAAAACTGATAAAAAAGTTTTAAATAAATTGAAGAAACTAAAATTAGTGGTAACAATGTCAACTGGTTATGATCATATTGACTGTAAAACTGCCAAAGGTAAAAAGGTAGCTGTTTGCAATGTTCCAACTTATGGAGAAAATACTGTAGCTCAACACGCTCTAGCTTTGATGCTAGCAATTTCCAGAAAATTATTTCAATCAATCAAGCGTGTAAAAGAAGGTAATTACGATTATCACGGTCTACGTGGTTTTGATTTAAAAAATAAAACAATTGGAATTATTGGTACTGGACATATTGGTATACATTTAATAGATATGTTGCAAGGATTTGATGCTAATATCATTGCTTTTGATGCTTTTCCAAATAAAGAATTAGAAAAAACTCATAATTTTAAATATGTTAGTAAAAATAAATTATTCACTGAATCTGATATAATTTCTTTACACGTACCACTATTTGATTCAACACTTCACATGGTTAATAAAACCGCGATTAAAAAAATGAAAAAAGGTGTGGTAATAATAAATACTGCCCGTGGTGCTTTAATCAAACCTGAAGCTTTGGTTTGGGGTTTGGAAACCGGACAGGTTGGTGCCGCCGGCTTGGATGTTTTGGAAGAAGAGAATAATATTGCTTATCACGAGCAACTCCTCGCTGGCAAAGTTTCTGATCAAGATGTATGCGATACTTTGATGGATAATATCCTAATTGACCACCACAACACAATTGTAACTCCGCACAATGCTTTTAACAGTACTGAGGCTCTTCAGAGAATTATTGATACTACTATTGAGAATGTTAAGTCATATTTAGCTGGAGAAACAACAAATGATGTTACTGGATCAAAAAAAAGTAAATAAAATATAATAATTGATAAATGATAGATGATATGTGATAACTTTCTAAACGTGTATCATCTATCATTTATCACACTGGATACGCTATGCCAACATCTAAAAATATAATTTTTCTATCAATCCTATCCTTACTAATTTTAGGAGCTGGTTGTGGTGAACAGAAACCTGATCCCCAAACTACAACCACCACATCGACCCCCACAATAGTAATCAAACAACCAATAAAACCAGATGATCCGGCTGAGGACTTTTGTAAAAATAATGGCCATGAACTAATTGTCCGTTTTGATCAAGAAACCCAAAGCTCAAAATCTTTTTGTCGTTTTTCTGATATGACAGAATGTTCAGTCAGAGATTTGTACCAGGGCACATGTTCACCGGGACAAGATTTGGTAAACAAAGCAGACTCAACAGAAGCTGTAAATATTTTCGCAGTCTGTGAAACGACCTACAAACCAGTCTGTGGCCAAGACAAGTTAACTTATACTAATAGTTGTCTGGCTCAAATACAAGGTATAATAATTTCTCACGAAGGTGTCTGCACAGAAGGCCAAACAACTTTTTCTCTCAATGGAGCCAGTAAATCAGCTACAAGCCAAACTGAAACAAACACAGAAGCTGAACCTTTTTCCGAATTACCACCAACAATTGACACTTCCATGCCGGCTTGGATGAGTGTAGTAAAGGATTTTGTTTTATCATCCCCACCTAATAATCCGAGAGCTTTTATAGAAAAATGTAGTATCGGTGGTAATATTTACTATTTTCAATCAGACGGCTGTACTGACTGTTTCAGCACACTGTATAATGAAAATGGTAATGCCATCTGCTATCCGAGCAATGATCTAGGAAATGAATGCCCAGGCTCATTTACAAATAAATATCGTCCAGGTTGCGCCCGCATTTGGACAGACAACAGATAAACACTCGCCTCTTAGGCTCAAAACACTCAGCTCTGACGAGCCTCAAAACACAAAAACACAAAAACACTCCTGTTTATCTCGTTTTATCTCAGACAAAGGCTTTAAATTTTAAACTCACTATATTTAATCCATGACCCAAATATGGATTATTCTTCCTTAATAAATAGTGTTTTCGTGTTTTTGTTTTTTGAGGCCGTAAGGCCGAGTGTTTTCGTGTTTTAAGGCTGAAAGCCGTGTATCCAATAGCACTTGACAAATATTTTCAAATAGTGTATAAATAACATACTTTATTCAGGTGGAACCCCGACCCTTCGGGGGCTAAAACCACTAATAACAATATACAAAATACACATAATAAAATACATACTTTTTAATAAAACTTTATCTAAAAAGATTATATTGTATCTTATTCCATGTATCTTGTATCTTGTAAAAACCTATGTCAAAAAGAATGGACGGCCTCGTGACCTTGGTCGACAAAACAAAGGTCTATAATATTGACGAAGCTATTGAGCTCGTTAAAAAAACTAGTACTGTAAAATTTGATGCCTCAGTTGAAGTGCATGTTTCTTTGGGAATTGACCCAAAAAAAAGTGATCAACAAATCAGAACTACTGTTATCTTGCCTCATGGCACAGGAAAGACCAAAACAGTAGCTGCTTTTGTTGGAGCAAATGATGAAAAAACAGCCACCGAAGCTGGTGCTGATTTTATCTATGGTGAAGAAGAAATCAAAAAAATAAAAGATACTGGTAAAATTGAATTTGATATTGCTGTCGCTACCCCAGAAATGATGCCAAAACTAGCCGTTGCCGCAAAAATCTTAGGCCCAAAAGGTCTAATGCCAAACCCAAAAACCGGTACAGTTGATGCTGATGTAAAAAAAATGGTTACTGAAATCAAAAAAGGCAAAGCCGCTTTCAAAAATGATGATACCGGTAATATCCACCAAGCAATTGGTAAGGTAAGCTTTGACAATGCAAAATTAAAAGAAAATTTTGAAGCCTTTGTAGATACGTTGAAAAAAATAAAACCAACCAGTGTTAAGGGGGTCTATATGAAATCCCTATTCCTAACTTCTAGCATGGGACCTAGTGTAAAAGTTGAGGTTAAATAATAATAACACCGCCGGTCTTGGCGGTGTTTTTGTAAATTATGATATGTTGTTAATTGCAACTATTGGATTAAATTCTTTTACAGAAGATAAGTTAACAAAAATTATGTTAGCTGGAGCTGATATTCTTAGATATAATTTTTCTTATAGGGTAATAGAAGACCGGCTTGAGTATGTAAAAACTGCAAAGAAGATAAAAGATGAACTAAACTCCTCAGTCAAAATAATGATTGATTTACCTATTAATAAAATTAGATTGGGTGATTTTGAAAATAGAGTTTTTTCTGTAAAAGAAGGGGATGAATTAATTTTTAAATCTGCCCCATACTCGCCAGATTGTAATGAATTTGTGCCGGTAGAAATTACAAAATTAGGCGAGAAAACATATGTAAACCAAGCAATAACTCTTGGAGATGGAGAAATAGTACTTGAGGTTAAAGAAATTATAGATCAAGATACTATAAAAGTTAAAATCTTGAATAATGGTATTGTTAAATACATGAAAACTTTTAACATAGATCATTATATAGATGATGACATTTTTGTAGAAAATTACAAAACTATAATCAAAAAAATTACCCCTCTGGGAGTAAATTATTTAGCAATTTCCTACATAAACGAAAGATTAAATGATAAAATCAAAAAAGAAATCAATTTAATCGCCCCAGAAATCAAAAAGATTATAAAAATAGAAAAAGCAATCAAAAAAGAAGAATTAAATAAAATACTAGATGACCCAGATTATGACATGTTATTATTAGATAGAGGTGAGTTGGGTGTAAATATGCCATATGAAAAAATCGGCATTTACCAAAAATATGTCACCAAAATGGCAAAAAAGAAGAAAAAAACAGTTCTTTTAAGTACGCAGATATTAGAAAGTACTGTAAACAATTTTATACCAAATCGTGCAGAAATTTTAGCTCTTACTTATTCCATATTAGATGGTGTTGATGGTATAGTTTTTTGTCATGAAACCGCTATTGGCCTAAGGCCGTCTTATACCATATCTGTCGCAAAAAAAATCATCAATGAAGTAAATAAATATAAAAATCAAATATGAACTATTCAGAGGAACAACAAATTCCACCTTTAACAAGATGGCTAGAAGAAATAGGTGCTGATGATGTTGAAGATTTTATAAAGGAAGACGGCACTAGAACAAAAAGACTCCAGACATTAAAAAGTGTCCTAAATTTACCTATCAATTCCCCTGAAGACATTAGTACTGAAGATATTATTGGAGAGACGCGACGTCTCAAAAAATTCTTAAAAAACCATGGTAACCAAAAAATCGCGGTTAGACTAATTCCAAAGAATAAAAATTTAAAAAAAATAAGGATAAGAGATATAGACCTCAATGAATATATTAATGACTGGCTACCTAAACAGGATATAGATATTAAAGAGTATACAACTGAAATACTACACCAAAATAATGAAATAAGTTATTCCTGTATATTTTTGATCAACGAACATGGTGTTTGGGGAGACATAACAGAGGGTGTACACTGGCAACTCAGTGATGGAATATACGAAAAAACACCAATAACTTTTTACTTTGACTTCTACAAATGGCTATACATAACAGAAGGAGAAAATCGTGGTAATCTTTCAAAATATATAAAAATTTTAAATAAGGCTATCAAAAAATTACTTGTCAAAAAAGATTCCAAAAGAGAAAAATTGAAAAAAATAATGGGGGCCGAATTCAATAATAAAAATTATTTAAAAGGATATTTTGAATTTTTAGTATGGCCCAATAAAAAAATAGTTTTCAATGATTACAGCGGATTGATTTACAAAAAATTAAAAAATGTAAAATTTCATATCAGCAACAAAGATGCCGATCTAAAAGGAATTGCTTCGAGCCCGGGTAAAACCCAAGGAATCATCAAGATAATATCAGACCCAATTAACCAAAAAATTGGTCATGGTGATATCTTAGTATGTCAATCTATCGATAATATAAATTTTTTACCATTAGTTAAAAAAGCCTCTGCTGTCATAACAGAAAAAGGTAATATATTATCTCATTTTAGCATAGTCTGTCGTGAATTAAGAAAACCTTGTATTGTTGAGGTGAGAAATGCCACACAAAAACTAAAAAATGGACAATTTGTAAGAATAGACGCTGATGAAGGTTTAATTTTTACAGATAAATAAAAATGGTAAGTAAAATTTGATTAAAAAATGCCCCCCTAAGGGTCATTTTTGCTTTAATCACTACTTGCCCTTCCCCAGCATTTCTGCTAAAATAACTGGGTAAATTTATGATTATAAAAGAAATACAAAATAGTAAATTCCCCTCTTTTACTGAATGGTTTGAAGCTATTGAACATGACAAAACCCAAGAACTGAGAGAGGAAGACAATTCTAAGCGAGATCGCTTGGAATTTTTGTGGCAAAATTTCAATATTCCATATGATCGACCAGAAAGAATGACTGCCCGAGACATCATTGATAAAACTCAATTGTTTCAAGATATTATAAAGAGAAAAGGTGACAAACCATGTGCTTTGCGTTTAGTTCCCACCAAAGTTAATTTACCAAAATTACGCCAGAGAGGAAAAACATTAGATGAGTATATTAATAATTGGTTCTATACCTTAGGCATAAATCCAGATGATTACAAAGTAGAAGTCGTACCTCATTCAGATGAAACTAAATATTCCGCCACTTTTATAATTACCGACTCACATATATATGGCGAATTGGTAAAGGGCGGTCATTGGCAACTAACTCAAGGTTTTTTTGAACACACCCCAACCTCCTTTATTTATGATTTTCAAAACTTACAAACAACTACAAAAGATGAGCAAGAAAAAAATTTGATAATGCAAATGATAAATCTCTTGATTATCTCAAAAGATAGACAGAATATTTTAAAAGAAAAGTTTAATAGTCAATTTACTCCACAAGGATATTTGAAAGGCTACTTTGAATATGTCATTTGGCCAGACAATACCAGACATTTTGTTGATTACAATCGTCTTATTCCAAAAATTATGCCGGACACTGATATCGTGCTACCTTCTATAAAATCAGAGTTACAGGGTATTTGTGCCAGCCCGGGCAGGGCCACGGGAAAGGTAAAAAAAATAGAAGACCCTGCAATACATGGCCTTGATGAAGGCGACGTCTTGGTTTGTACCATGACCACTATGAATTATGTTCCTCTGATGAAAAAAGCCAGTGCTATTATTACTGTACAAGGAAATATATTATCACACGCAGCCATAATTAGCAGAGAACTTAAAAAACCTTGTGTTGTTAATGTTTCCGATGCCTTGCAAAAACTCAAAAATGGCGACAAAATAGATATAGATGCCAAAAACGGTACAATAAAAATCATAAAAGACGAGGATTAATCCTCGTCTTTTAATACTTGCCCTTCCCCAGCATTTCTGCTAAAATAGTACTAAGTTTGTTAAGTTATCTAAGTAGCTAAGTTGTCTAAGTTATACAATTTTGGACAATTACGGTAATCAAAACTTAATTATTTAATAAACTTAGTTACTTAATAAACGTAGAATTCTATGGAAAAAAGCCGAGAAGACTATATCTCTTGGGATGAGTGCTTTATGCGCATGAGTTATGTTATTGCCGAAAGATCCAAAGACCCCAGCACACAGGTTGGTGCTGTTATTATAAATGAACAAAATGTAGTTGTCGGTATGGGCTACAATGGCTTTCCCAGAGGAATTGAAAACGAAGATTTACCTTGGGATCGAACTGGAGACTTACTAGATACTAAATACCCCTATGTTGTCCATGCTGAATCAAATGCTATATTTAATTCCAACAGTAATACTAAAGACTGTCGGATATATGTAAAACTATTCCCCTGCAATGAATGTGCTAAGGCAATTATTCAAAATGGTATAAAGGAAGTGGTCTTTGAAAGCGACAAATACCACGATGAAGATATTTTCACAGCTTCTCGTAAGCTATTTGATCGAGCTGGAATAAAATATAGACAATATATATCACAATGGTCTCAGGAAAAATCAGTGTAATCAATACTTAATTAATGATATGAAAATTATCCTCGGTTTTGTCGGTGATCTAGCTGCTGGCAAAGGAACAATTGCAAAATATCTTGAAGAAAAATATAAGATAAATACCTATCGCTTCTCTACTATGCTTAGGGATATTTTGGATAGAATATATATTCCCCAAAGTAGAGAAAATCTACAAAAAATTTCTACTCTCTTGCGAGAAAATTTTAGCCAGGATGTAATGAGTAGAGTTATAGCCAACGATGTGGAAAATGATAAAAATGAACTCGTGGTAGTGGAAGGAATTCGCCGACCAACTGATATAACTTACTTACAAGAGCTAGAGGGATTTTTCTTGATTTATATAACAGCTGATCCAAAAACAAGATGGCAAAGACTTGTAAAACGCAATGAAAATCCCGGTGATAATAAAAAAACTTTTGAAGAATTTTCACAAGATGAACAGGCTGAGGCTGATAGATTAATTAAAGAACTGGGTCAAAAAGCTAAATATACTATCAATAATAATGGTACTTTTGAAGAGCTATATAAACAGGTTGATGAGATAATAAATAAAATTAAATACTGATTTAAATCAGTATTTAAATCAGTATTTCTTTAAAACCATATAAAACAGTCTGAATCAATGCTATGAAAATAAAAATAAAAAGAGTGGACAAATCACTCCCCCTGCCTGAATACCACACCGAGGGATCAACTGCTTTTGATGTTTATTCTAGAATTGACATGATTATACCAGCCAAAACAGTTGATCGAATTCCCACAAATATAATTATAGAAACACCAAAAGGATATATGGCACAAATCAAAGGACGCTCTAGCACACCAAAAAAGAAAAATCTCTGGGTGGATGTAGGCTACATTGACCAAGATTATTGTGGTGAAACTGATGAGATTCTTTTACAAGTTCTAAATTTTACAAACGAAGATGTAAGAGTTGAAAAAGGTGAAAGACTTGGTCAGATTGCTTTTGTCCGCGTTGATACTGTTGAATTTGAAGAAGTTGAAAAAATGAATGATGAAAGTAGGGGTGGTTTTGGGAGTACCGGGTAATTCTAAACAAAAAATTATCCGTAAATAATTACAAAAAACAAACTTGGGGGTTTGGGGGTAAAACTGTTTGAGCCCCCATTCGTATTGCCAATGATTATTTGCTTAGTAGCTATGGGGCGAGTTTTTTACCCCCAAAACTTTTTGTTACTTTTTGGTTACAAAAAGTAAAAGCACTAACTAATCGTAAATAAACACTAATTCAAAGTTTTTACTCTCCGAAAGATCTCTCCCTCACTTCGTGTAGTTTCGAGATAAGGAAAAAATTATGCAATCATACCTAAACATTGTAAAACACATCCTAGAAAACGGCATTGCTAAAGCTGACCGTACTGGTACAGGCGTAAAAAGCGTGGCCGGGGTTATGTTTGAGCATGATATGAGTACTGGTTTTCCTTTGCTTACCACAAAAAAAATGCCTTTCAAAGTAATGGCAGTGGAATTAGAATTTTTTATCAAAGGCCTGACTGACAAAGAGTGGTTAAAAGAACGCAATTGTCATATTTGGGATGAGTGGTGTTCCCCAGACAAGGTTCCTTATGCTCACGATGAAGAGACTAAACGAAAAATGACTGAAGAACGAGATCTCGGACCAATTTATGGTTTTCAATGGCGACACTTTGGAGCTGAATACAAAGATTTTAATACTGATTACTCCAGTCAAGGTGTGGATCAATTTAAAAAGCTAGTAGACACAATAAAAAATAATCCAACTGACCGACGCATGTTAGTTATGGCTTGGAATCCGTCAATGATTGAAAAAATGGCCCTACCGCCCTGTCATTATAATTTTCAAGTGACAATTACTAATGATAAATTGAATCTAATGTGGAATCAAAGATCGGTTGATGTTGCTCTAGGATTACCATTTAATATTTCCAGCTATGCCCTGCTCTTACACCTCCTAGCAAAAGAAACTGGTTACAAAGAAGGTAGATTGATTGGATTTTTAGGCGACACACATATTTATTCCAATCATATTGAAGGGTTGCAAGAACAATTGACCAGAGATCCTGACAAGTATCCCCTACCACATGTTGAGACCCTTCCACAAAGGTCAGGGCAGGCCAAAAATTTCTCGATTTTTGATTGGGAATATACGGATTCAGAGATTGTGGAGTACGAAAGCTATCCACGGATTAAATTTCCTATTGCTGTCTGATACACCGCTGTCATCCCGACCGACCCCGACGACGAAGTCGGGGGAGTGGAGGGATCCCTTTCCAACACACCAACAAATGCTTTAAAATAAATATAACTTAGTGCGTCTCGTAGCAATCCTGAAAGGGATTCCCTGCCTACCGGCAGGCAGGCTCGGCTTCGCTCGGAATGACATTGGAAAAATATGATAACCTTAGTCGCCGCCATTTCAAAAAACTTCTGCATTGGCAAAGACAATGATTTGCCGTGGAACATCCCCGAAGATATGGAACATATGCGCGCTGTCACACTAGGCAAGGTTTTGATTATGGGACGAAAAACTTGGGAATCAATTCCTGAACACCGCCGACCTTTGCCAAAAAGGACTAATGTTGTTATTACTCGTGATCTAAATTATCCAGTTCCAGAAGGTGTGGAAAAATACACTTCAATTGAAGAAGCAGCTGAAGCTCACAAAGATGAAGAAATTGTCGGCTTTGGGGGTCAACGAATTTTTGAAGAAATGATAAAAATCGCTGATGAGTTAGATTTAACTTTAGTTGACCAAGAAGTTCCTGAATGCCATGCTTTTTTTCCAGCCATTGATCCTGAAATTTGGGAAGAGAGTGAGAGAGATGATAGAGATGGATTCTCATTTGTTAAATACACTCACAAATAAAAATGTACGAACTACGAAATACTTACGAACATACGAACTACGAATACATCCTAATAAGTTCGTAGTTCGTAATTTCGTATCTGTTCGTAGTTCGCACATTTTATAGATAACTACCAATATATGTCAAAAGGTCTCTTCATCATGATAGAAGGAACCGATGGTTCAGGTAAAAGCTTGCAGACCAATCTTTTGTTAGAAAAATTAAAATCAGAGGGACACGAAGTAGAACAGATCAGCTTTCCTCAGTATGGCGAGCCAAGTGCTTTTTTAGTAGAAGAATATTTAAATGGAAAATATGGTAGTGCCGAAGAAGTAGGACCTTACAAAGCCTCTATCCTCTACGCTACTGACAGATTTGCCGCTGCCCCAAAGATCAAACAATGGCTCGGCGAAGGAAAAATTGTTATTGCCAACCGCTATGTTGCCTCTAATATGGGTCATCAGGGTGGAAAAATAAAAGATACGGAAGAACGCAAAAAATATTTTGACTGGAATTATAATCTTGAATACGAAATTCTGGAAATCCCTAGACCAACTGTAAACTTAATCCTACATGTTACTCCTGAGATATCTCAGCAACTAGTTGATAAGAAAGAAGAACGAGAATATTTAAAAGGCAAAAAGCGCGATATACATGAAGATGACCTAAATCACCTAGCTGATGCTGAACAGGCTTATGTTGAAATTGCCAAAACATATCCAGAATTCAAACTAATTGAATGTGTAGAAAATGACCAGATCTTACCTCCCGATCAAATTCATGGTATAATATGGGAGGAAATAAAAACTCATTTATAAAATAACAAAAAAACCCGCGAATTCCCCTGGATTCCGTGGTTTCCGTGTAATTTTTAATTTATGATTACAGTCAAAGATATTATCCTAAAATCAATTGATCTTTACAAACAAAACACCCATTTATTCATCAGATACATGCTGGTTTTATTAATCCCAACCGGAGCAATAGCAATATTGGGTGCCATAATGGGATCTACCAGCCAGATGGTCTATTTATATGGTTTCGGAACTACCTTAGTTTTATATATATCACTAATCATAATAGGATCGCTTGCCAGTCTATGGATTTCTATGGCCTTCATTAGAACCATCAGTAATAGACACAACAACGAACCAGCGAAAAAAATAAAAGAAGAATTACTAAATATAAAAAAACTTATTATCCCTGCCATCTTAGCTTATATTATAATGGGATTAATAGTAGCGGGTGGTTTAATACTATTTATTGTCCCAGGCATCATTTTTTCTGTCTGGTTTGCTTTTACTATTTATAACATTACCATTGATGAAAATAGCAATGCTATTGAAGCCCTGAAAAACAGTAAAAAATTAGTAGACGGCCGTTGGTGGGAAGTAATCTGGCGTCTAGTTGCTCTAGGGCTTCTTTTTGCCCTTATCGCCGTGATAACACAAGGAATATTAAGTTGGCCACTTAATTATATTCTAAAATCAATGGGAGAAAATTCGTTTGTTTTTCTTTTCTTAGTTTCGCTAATAGCAATAATAAATGTAGTAATAAACCTTATTTTTACTCCACTAACTACCGCTGCTCCAGTAATTCTGTATAATGAATTAAAAAAGAATCCACTAAAACTAGAAAAGACTGTACTTCCTGATCAGATTGAAACTCCTGCTGAACCGCCGACGATGTAATAAAAACACTTCAGACCCTCGAAAGAGGGTCTTTTCAATTAGACTAAATAATGGTAAGATTATAAATGATAGATGATAAATGATAAAATTGCTAAGAAAGTATCATTTATCATTTATTATTTATTACTTAAATATAGTAAAATTTCTCAAATACAAATAACTTACACAAAATATGCCTAATTACACCCCCATAATCGGCATGGAAGTCCATGTGGAGCTAAAAACTAACTCAAAAATGTTCTGTTCCTGTAAAAATGACCCGGATTTTGCGAAACCTAATACGAATATCTGCGAAATCTGTACTGGTCAACCTGGAACCTTGCCAGTACCAAATAAAACGGCAATTGAATGGACTGTTAAAGTAGGCAAGGCTTTAGGTTGCGATATTCGCAAACTCTCAAAATTTGACAGGAAACACTACTTTTACCCAGATCTGCCAAAAGCTTATCAAATCTCGCAATATGATGAACCAATTGCTGAAAATGGTGAAATACCCCTAAGTTTTACAATAGAGGAAAATATTAGAGATATCGCTAAAATTGGCATTGAACGAGTGCATTTAGAAGAAGACACAGCCAAGCTGACTCACGATGACAACAGCAGTACACTCGTTGACTTCAATCGTGCGGGTACACCATTAGTTGAAATTGTGACTAAACCAGACTTCAAATCTTCAACCGAAGCAAAAATGTACTGCCAAGAACTCCGCACCCTTCTTCGTTACTTAGAAGTGAGTGATGCTGATATGGAAAAAGGTCACATGCGTTGCGAAGCTAATATTTCTATTCAAGAAGCGGGCCGATTTGAAATTGTCGGACGCGAAGTAAAATCTTTGGGGAATTATAAACTAAATAATAAAATAGAATTAAAAAATTTAAACTCTTTCAAAGCTGTAGAGCGAGGGATTGAATATGAAATAAAACGACAAACAGAATTATTAGAAAAAGGCGAAACTTGGGGACAAGAAACTCGAGGCTGGAATGATGACAAAGGCAAAACAGTATTACAACGCATAAAAGAGAGCTCAGCAGATTATAGATATTTCCCAGAACCAGATATTCCACCATTTCATCCTGCCAAAATCGCTGGTACAATTTCTTTTCCAGAATTACCACAAGCCAAGCGTGCCCGTTTTCACGAAGAATACAAATTATCTTATGCTGATGCAAAAATATTATCAGCCGACAAAAACTGGGCCAATTTTACTGAAGAAGTGATGAGTGAACTAACTGAATGGCTAGACTCTCTACCTGAAACAAAAAACAAGGCTGAAAAAACACCAGAAAAAATTGCCCGTCTAGCAGGTGGCTGGATCACTAGCAAACTCATGGGGATTTTAAAAGAAAAAAAACTAGATGTCACTGATATTAATTTTTCAGCTGAAAACTTTGCCGAACTAATCGCGCTAATCTACACCAATCGAGTAAATGCCACCAATGCTTACAAAATTCTTCTCATCATGGCTGGATCTGACAAAGATTACGATCCTACTCACATTTTGGAAGACAAAGGCTGGGGTCAGGTGTCTGATGAGGGTAAAATAAATGAAGTAGTGGATGAAGTAATAAAAAGCCATCCCAAACAAGTAGAAGAATTTAAGTCTGGCAAAGATCCAATTATAAAATTCCTCATTGGCATGGTAATGAAGGCTATGGAAGGATCTGGTGATCCAAAGGTGGTTGAAGAAGTTTTGAGGGGAAAACTTTCATAACTGTCATCCTAAATCACTTTCTTGCGTTATTCTAATAAATATGGTATTATTAGAATAAGCCAATCTCTTATTCTAATCACTAGAATAACGAAACTCCTTATTCTAATCACTAAATATGCCAATGAAACCACATACTTTACCAAAATTACCAGCAAAAATTGACTACGGCCAACTTATTAAAAAAATTACAAAAGCACACCGAGCTATAGCAAGTTTGGATTCTTTGCTTAACGCCTTACCTAATCCTGCTCTACTTGGCCGAACCATGCAAACTAAAGAAGCAGTTGAGAGTTCCAAAATTGAGGGTACTCAGGCTACTATCAATGAAATTTTGGAATATGAAGCAATGTCTCCAAAAAAAGACGGTACAATTAAAACAAAGGATATTAACGAAGTAATAAATTACCGCAAAGCCCTAAATCTTGGTGTAAAAAATTTGCAGACATTGCCACTATCAGAAAATTTAATAAAAAAACTTCACGCTACTTTACTAAAATCTGGACGAGGTGCTAACAAAGCACCTGGTGAATTTAGAAAAGTACAGGTTTATATTGGTAGACCAGGTGCAAGCATTGAAGAAGCAACCTATGTTCCGCCAATAGCTAGTGAAATTATTCCACTCTTTAATAACTTAGAGAAATACTTAAATTCTGACAATGAAAAAGATCAGTTAGTACAAATAGCCGTCGCCCATTACCAATTTGAGGCCATCCATCCTTTTCTTGATGGCAACGGACGTGTGGGTAGATTAATTATTTCTCTATTTTTATATGAAAAAAAATTATTATCTCATCCTTTTTTGTATTTGAGTGAATTTTTTGAAGAACACCGTAAATACTATTATGAATTATTACGTGGCGTGAGTGAAAAACAAGACTGGACAAGTTGGATAAAATTCTTCTTGGATGCTCTAGCCACACAAGCCAATAAAGCCGAATTAACAGGCAAAGAAATTCTCAAACTTCACACCACTTACAAAGAAAAAATTACTAAAATCAATTCAATTTATGCTATTAGTTTATTAGATGCTATTTTTGTACGCCCAATTTTTACCACAGCTAGTCTGCACAAACATGTAAAAATAAAAAATACACAAACATTTTTTAGCCTAATCAAAAAGTTTGTCGATGCAGGAATTTTAAAAAAAGTTGACCCGAAAAAACAACGTAATCAAATTTATATTTTTACTGAATTGATAAAGTTGTTAAACAAATAACCTTTTTTTATCAAACTACTCAGGGAGACTTTCTTAATTGTCATCCCGAGTGCAAGCATAACGTAGTAGAGCTGGAGCCGAAAGATCCCTTTAGAAATTGAGATAGGTGGAAATAAATTGAGAAAATTAAACTAATAAAAATTCCGTATATACTACATAATCATGACATTATAAAGAATGATTATGTATATATACCAGTTGGGCGACATTGATAAGAAAAATAATCCGGTAGGTTTAAAAAATGATTAGAGAAATAAATACTCATGACATGGATGATGTAATCATTTTATTAAATGAGTTAAACCCAGTTGATATCGTTGACAAAAAATTGTTAGCAATACATTTAGAAAATCTAAAGAAAAACAGTAACATTAAAATTTACGGATATGAACATGAAAACAGAATTGTAGGCATGGTAACACTTGGGAAAGTTGAAGGAATTTCCATGAAATGTCAACCTTTTGCTGTTATTGAAAATATAGTAGTAAAAAGTACAAATAGAAATAAAGGAATCGGCAAGAAATTAATTGTCCACGCGATGAACCAGGCAAATCTGTGGAACTGCTATAAGGTAATACTTGAAACTGGAACAAAACAAGATTGGAAATTGAAATTTTATGAGGAATGCGGATTAGTTAAAGGAGAAAAAACGGCCTATATTAAAAGGTTTTAATATCAAAGCAAGAATCAACGTCGTCCAACAACAAGTTGGCTGTTACGCTGCGCTCCACCCAAATTTTCCTTTTACATGTATCTTGTAAGAATTGGAAAATCGTGTAATGATTTATCTACGCAAAGCAAGTGAAATGCCAAGTCTCTGGCACGGAAAACTTCGCCAACCTGCGAACGTTAGGCGAAATTAAAAGATAGGCCTTTCTTGGTCTTAATACTTAAGTAATAAAAAACTATGATCACAAAAATTGGACACAGAGGGGCTATGGGCTATGCACCTGAAAACACACTAAAATCATTTAAAAAAGCCTTG
>JBDRSF010000020.1:0-37952 GCA_043825135.1 Candidatus Magasanikiibacteriota bacterium | reverse complement strand
CGGTCTCCCCTTATTGCCAACCACTCGGCAAGATGTGACTTAAAAATGTCTTTTTTGGTTGTCATATTCATAGACAACCATAGTAACCGATTTATGAACTATCCGCTAGTGTTTCGGTAACATTATTTATGAGCTATAACGAGGTATTGACAAAACACACCTTCTCTGTTATAATATAATCACACTTAAATAATTAAAGTGGTGAAATTGGTATTATTTTTTAGAGAAGGAATACGAGAAAAGAAGTGTTTTTAAGCCAAGAAATAGAAATAATTATGCTCAAATTAGCTAAATTATTACATCTTCAAGAATACAATTCTTCTACTCAATCTGAATATTCAGATTCTTTTAAGCTAAACAAAATTCTTTGTTCTTAGCTTAATTATTTACAAATAAGGCTCTTGCTTTTTTTGTAAATAATTTCTTCTCAAAAATTTAAATATCATCCTCATCACGTATGGGAAATTTTTTATATGCAAGACTTACTAATATTAGCAATTGCTGGCGGTGGCTTGGGAATTTTTGTTGGCATTCCTCTTGGCTATTTATTGCGAAAACAGCTAGCTCATGCTCAGGCTAACACAGTTGAAGCAAAAGCAGAAAAAATGATGTCTGAAGCCAAAAACAAAGAGCAGGAACTTCTGCTCAAGGCTAAAGAAAAAGCCATCAAAATTATAGATGACTCAAAAAAAGAAGAGGATCAAAGACGAAATGAATTACGTAACATTCAGTCACGTTTAGAACAACGTGAAAATATGTTTGACAAAAAATTGCTTGAATTTGAAGACCGCAAAACTAATTTGCAAAAGAAAGTAGAAGAAATTCAAGCTATTAAACAAAAAATTGACTCTGCTAAAGAATTAGTAGACAAAAAACTTGAACAAGTCTCTGGTTATACTAAAGAAGAAGCCAAGGATGTTATTTTTCAACGTGTAGAAGAAGAAAGCGGTGATGATTTAGCTGTTCGTATTATAAAGATGGAAAAAACCAATAGTGAAACTTATGAAGAAAAAGCTACTGAAATAATCATGAATTCCATTCAAAGATGCGCTACTGATCATTCTAGTGAAACTACTTCTTCTTCAATTCATTTACCAAGTGAAGAAATGAAGGGGCGTATTATTGGCAAAGATGGCAGAAATATCAAAACCATTGAGAAACTAACTGGCTGTGAATTAATTATTGATGAAACTCCGGAAATGCTTCTTATTTCCAGTTTCTCCCCTATTCGCAGGCGAATTTGTTTTCTAGCCCTGGAAAAACTAATTAAAGACGGACGTATTCAGCCAGCTAGAATTGAATCTTTTATTGATGAGGCTAAAAAAGAATTAGCAATTGATATCAAAAAAGCCGGTGAAGAAGCCCTCTACAAATTAGGTATTACTGGTATTGATCCAAAACTAGTATCTATTGTTGGTCGTTTGAAATATCGTACCAGTTATGGTCAAAATATCTTAAACCACTCTACTGAAGTAGCTCAACTCTCTGGTCTAATTGCCGAAGAACTCGGTGTTGATGCTGCCAAAGCTAAAAAGGCTGGATTTTTCCATGATATTGGAAAAGCTGTTGACCAAGAGACTCAAGGTTCCCATCCAGAAATTGGTGAAGTAATTTTGAGAAAATTTGGCATGGATGAAGACATGCAACATGCTGCTCTTAACCATCATGAAGACAAACCAGAAAAATTGATTACCCAAATTGTCAAAGCAGCTGATGCTATTTCCGGTGCCAGAGTTGGCGCCAGACGTGATACCTATGAACAATATGTTGCTCGTTTGGAAGAGTTGGAAAACACTGCCAAACAGTTTCCTGGTATTGAAAAAGTCTATGCCATTCAGGCTGGTCGTGAAGTTAGAGTATTTGTCAGACCAGAAGAAATTGATGATTACAAAGCCTTTAATCTAGCCAAAGATATTGCTCGTAAAATTGAAAATGAGTTGCAATATCCTGGTGAAATTAAGGTTTGTGTAATTCGTGAGTCCAGAGTGATTGAATACGCCAAATAATCACAAAAACACCCTCCCGACTCAGTCGGGATCAAAACACCTAACCCTAACGGGTCTAAAAACACAAAAACACCGCTTATTCTAGCGGTGTTTTTATTAAATCATTTCTTATACGTGTTTTAATAATCTCAAAGATTTTAATTTTAAAAAAATAAATAAACAAGAGTATTTTTGTGTTTAGGCTGTGTGTTTTTGTGTTTTTGTGTTTTGAGGCCGTTAGGCCGGGTGTTTTTGTAATTAATTATCCACAACCATTATTTTGCTTGATTGACATCTTTTTTAAAAAAAGTTATACTAATAAAGTAATCAGTAACTAGTAAATAGTAATTACATTACATCTTTAAGCACTCAAATAATCAATTAATTTATTATTTTTTCTAAGTGTGTATCATACCACAGGGGATCAGTATATTCTGATAATTACTAGTTACTGATTACTAATTACTTATTACATTTTGTTAAAATAATAACTTTTAATTATTCTCAATCTTACTTAATGCTGAGACTGAGAATTAGAGGAAAACATTATGAACAAAGCAGAACTCGCGGCAGCCATTGCTGACAAAGTCGGCTCATCAAAAAAAGAAGCCGAAGAAATGGTAGCTACTTTTACCAGTATCGTCACTAACACATTAAGAAATGGTGGTGAAGTCAATATTGCGGGCTTTGGCGCTTTTTCCGCCAAATTGAGAGCTGGTCGGGTTGGTGTTAATCCACAAAACCCAACTCAAAAAATACAAATCCCTCCAGTAACTGTACCAAAATTCAAAGCTGGAAAAGGATTGAAAGATGCTTTGAAAAAATAAGATTGGTGCGAATAACACGAATAGTGACGAATATAGACTAATAAAAACATCCCGACTAAAGTCTGGATGTTTTTGTGTCAGGAGGGAGATTTGAACTCCCGACCTTAGGGTTATGAATCCTACGCTCTCACCAACTGAGCTACCCTGACGACGTACAGTAGCCTTCGGCTACCACATCGCAGGCTATTAATTTAAATTGCCTGCCACGTGATGAACGAAGTGAATTTTACGTGGTAGCCCCAAGGGGAATCGAACCCCTATTTTATGGATGAGAACCATATGTCCTAACCATTAGACGATGGGGCCATATTACTGAGAAATTATACAAGAAATATAATCTTTTGTCAATATTTTTATCTTAATAGCTCAAAAATTGTATCATATTCCATGCCAGCCATAGGCTGGTCAGCCTCTGGCTGATATTTTGTATATTGATTATTATCTGTTCGGTGGCACCTGATAATATTCCAAAATAAACTTTGCAATATCAGCAAAAACTGGAGCCGCTGTTGATGAAGAATATTGTCTTTGTGGTTTTTCAAATTTTATTATCATAGCAAACTTGGGATCATCTACCGGTCCAAAACCAATAAAAGAATGAATAGTTTCATCTGTATATCCTCCCTTGCCAGGAATCTGAGCTGTACCGGTTTTTCCTGCCACATAATAACCGTCCACCTTAGCAGCCGAAGCCTGCCCTCTGTCTATAACATTAACAAGCATTCCACTGAGTAGCATTGCATTGCGATTGTCTAATATTTTTCTAATTTCTTTGGGATAAAATCTCTCTATTTTTCCATCTGAGTATCGTAATTCTTCTACAATATAGGGCTTCATCAAACTACCGCCATTCGCAATGGCCCCAAAAGCCGATACCAACTGCAAAGGTGTGACTGTCAAACCTTGACCAAATGAAGCTGTGGCAGTATAACAATCAATTTTATCGCCTTTATTTTGGCTAAGGGAATCAATTGTACCACCGGCTTCACTATCAAGTTCAATACCAGTCTTGATACCAAAACCAAAATCTTCAACGTATTTTTTAAATTTTTCTTTTCCCAAAAGTGTTACTACCTGTACCATACCAGTATTAATAGAATTTTCTAAAACACCAGACATGGTCTGATCCTTATATATTGCATCACCAGCATTTTTTATTGATTTGGTACAACCAGCATCTACTGAACCACTATCATAAAAATAAGTATCAGGAGTAACCAGACCTTCATTTAAAGCCGCCGCCATAGCAACTGGCTTGAAAACTGAGCCTGGTTCATAGGGTGTAAATATAGCGTCATTATTATAAGTATCCACAGCTTCAACTTGATTATAATGATTTGGGTCAAAGTCAGGCATACTACAGATGGCTCTTATTTTACCCGTGGTGGGCTCCAAAATGACAAGTGATGCGGATGATGCCTTATACTCTTCCATAGCCTCTAAAAGACGTTTACAAGCTTTGTACTGCAAAGTACGGTCAATTGTGAGGAATATGTCAGCGCCATCTTCAGCAGCCTTGAAATTCCAACCAGCTAAAGGGATTCTACCACCACCAACACTTTTTGTACCGGCAAAAAAACCACCACTGCCAGCCAATTCTTTTTGAAAATAACCTTCTATACCATAATGCCCAATATCACCACCGTCTTTATCTTTTCCCAGAAAACCAATCACGTGGGCGGCCAGATTTTCCTCAGGATAAAAACGAGAGGCTTGTCGGGAAAAAGCAACTCCTAATAAATCTAACTCTTTCAGTTTATTCACAACTCCCTCTTCTACCTTATTTTCAATTGGTTCATAGGGGTCGTCTCGTTTGTTAAGTTGCAAATAAACTTGAAATTTTTTTTCGTCATCATAACTAAAAACTTCTGCTAACTTTTCGGCCACAGCTTCGGCTTCCTCATCAGTTTTAATCTCGCGTGTATCAGCATATACAATAAAATAATCACGATTCATTGCCAGTGGATATTCTTCTCCAGTCCGAGAATCTTGCACATAGACTTGTCCACGTATTGGAAAAAGATTGTTATAAACTTCGCGCGAACCAGCCGCCAGAGCAACATAAAAACTATGCTGAAAAATCATTAAAATTACCAAACGTCCAATAATTATTGTTGATATAATAAAAAAGAACCCAAGCATAAATCTAAGGCGAGGATCACCAATATCTTTCTTATTGGCTTTGAAGCCAAGGTTCTCGCGAGATATTGTTCTGGTTTTTCGCATAAACAAACGTGAAAGCTCCTCCCCTATCAGGGGAGGCGGACTGCGACGCAGGAGCAGACGGTGGGGTCTGCCGAAGCTGTAGAGTTTATATTATTTATTTAATATCTAAGACAATTTATAATTACCTCCATAATATTTACAATTTAAACATTATCTGTAAAAAAGGGATTCCTCCACTCTAGTTAAACTTACTTTCGCTATCGCTCTAAAGCTATCAGGATCGGTCGGAATGACAGTGTTGTCATATCCGTTTCTGCCTCCCCACTCTCTTCTCAACCATTTCCTCATCAATCAAACCTTCTTTGGCTAGTTGTTTCAAAGAATTTTCTAAAGTAGACATACCCTCTTTCATACCAGTCTGAATTGAACTTGGGATTTGAGCAATATTATTTTCACGAATTAAATTAGAAACAGCCGGTGTATTCACCAAAATCTCTCGAGCTGCTACTCGTTTGCCATCTTTGGTTGGAATTAATTGTTGCGATACAACACCACGTAAAACTGCAGCTAGTTGAATCAAAACTTGTTTTTGTTTAGCACCTTCAAACACATCTACAATTCTCTCAATTGCCTCGGCTGCACTGGAAGTATGTAAAGTGGAAAAAACCAGATGACCAGTCTCAGCAGCTGTTAATACTGTGGCAATTGTTTCTGGGTCACGCATCTCACCGACTAAAATAACATTAGGGTCTTGGCGTAAAACGTGTTTGAGTGCAGAAGCAAACGATTTTGTGTCAGTCCCAACTTCTCGCTGTTCAATCATACTTTTTTTATCTTCAAATAAAAACTCTATTGGATCTTCTACTGTGACAATATGAGCTTTTCTAGTTTTATTAATTTCTTCTATCATTGAAGCCAGAGTGGTTGATTTACCATGGCCAGTTGGACCCACTACCAAAACTAAACCATCAAGCAAATTGGTAAAATCCTTCAAAACCGGCTCAAAACGTAAATCTTCTGGACTAGGAATTTCATGCGGAATAAGACGAGCTGCCATACCTATTTTTTCTTGCTGTTGATGAAAGTTAACCCGAAAACGAATATCTTTATCTTGATAACCAAAATCAAGTTCTAATTCTTCTTGATATTTCTTTTTTTGCTCTGACGTAAGTAAAGAAAACAAACCTGTTTCTAATTCTTTTTCTGGTAAATCCTTATCGTCTATATCTTCTAAATTGCCATTGATACGCAAGGTTGGTTTCTCCCCCGCCACTAGATGTAAATCCGATGCCCCTTTGGCAATTGCTAAATCAAAATAACTTTTTATACTTTTCATAAATTTATTAAATAGTTTAATAAAATGTATAACTCAAACCTTCAGGTTTGACCGGCATTAGATATACCATTGTCAAACCTAAAGGTTTGAATTACACTTCTATTTTAGCATATAAAAAACCAGACAGCAATGTCTGGTTCTCTCTGTGGAATCATTTTAAAATCAGTGGAACCTGCCTACCGGCAGGCAGGTCAATGCTATTTCTCCATCTCACCTTTCAAATTCTTATATTGTGCACTAACAACCTTAACTACCATATTTTTCACACTCTCAGCCAAACCGGTTTCAATAGCATATTTATCAACTGCGTCTTTGGCCATCTTGACGTACTCGTTTTTAGTAAGATTTTTATATTCTGATGAAGCCAAAACTTTTTCTTTTAGTTTTACATAGACCTCGGCCGCGTGATCTAACATTTCCTCACGCATTTCTTTGCCCTTTTGAGTTGTATTAAGCCAAACTAGGCCAGCACCAAGTAAACCACCCAAACATAGACCTTTTTTAAATTTTCCCATAGGATTAGTAATTATGAATTATAAATGCTAAATGCTAAATGATAGATGATAGATGATAGATGATAGATGTATTATACCAAATACTGACACAAAACAACAGACCACCTGTAAAGATGGTCTGTTTAATCTGTATAATCCTAAAAAATCAGTTTGAATCAGTATGTTATTTAAGACCAAGTTCTGTCGCAGCTTTCTTGTAGTTATCCACACTCATTGTCTTGGCATTGGACAATTCAAACAATTTATCATGCATTTCCATATTTACACCCTGCTCTTTGGCACATTCAAAAGCTTCGGCAGCTTTTTGAGCATTAGCATGGAATGATAATGGATAATGGCGAAAAGTAAATCTAATTTGATCACCATAGTCGGCTAAAACCTGATCAACAGTTGGAGCAAAACGGCCACAGTAAGGACATTCAAAATCTGAAAATGTAACTAGAGAAACTTTGGCATCCTTACCACCAGCCCAAATAACATTTGGCAATTCTGGCATTTCTGTCTTGGAAATATTACCTTCATCATCTTGTAAGAAATCAAAGTCTGGTGTTCCGTCAGCTAATAGAGTATCAATTACTTGCTTAACAGCCTCAATTGGATAAGCCCCACTAATCAAATAACCATTTATAAAAGTAGCTGGAGTTCCTTGAACACCCAAACTTGAACCCAATTGTGTATCAGCGTTTACAGCACTAGCGTACTTGCCAGTATCTAAACACTCGCTAAACTTCTTTGGGCCTTTTACAGCTCCTTCCAAAGTAGGATTATCTGAAGCTGAAGTTTCACCATTTAAGGTTATACCCAAAAGAATAAAAAAACCAATAGTACACAGTACTAAGAACCCCCCAACGATACCGAAGACAAAAGATCCTTTCTTGCCCAAAGCATCAAAAAAACTCATTTTTGTTTCTTCCATATATTATTTATATTAATTAATTCACTTATTTAAGAGAATAGTAGCACATTTCCTATTTTTTGGCAAGCTGTTGATAAATATTATCAAGCTCACCAGTAATCTTTTGCCAATCATACTTATCCACAGCCAATTGCCTAACATCTTTACTAAATTTTTCTCTATCTATATCTTCTGCAAAATAATTATAAATTGCCGTAGATAATTCTGCAAAATCATTTGGTCCAACCAACATTCCACCGTCTTTGGCTACGCTCCTAACACCTGGTAAATCACTGGCTATAACTGGGATACCAGAAGCCATAGCTTCAAGCAAAACCATACCAAATGCCTCGCCTTGATTTATTGAAGGTAAAACTAGCAAATCTGCTAAATAAAAATAATTTGGTAATTCTTCAATACTTATATTACCAACAAACTTTACCAATTCAGACAATCCAGAAACTTTGGCTTGCATTTCAAAATCAATTTTCAAATCACCATCACCTACTAATACGCACTGCACCGGAGTTTCTTTCTTTTTTAATTCTGCTAGCGCCCGCAACAAAACCGGTACACCTTTAAAATAATGGGCTCTATCCATTCCACCAACAAATAAGACAATTGGTAATTCTGTTGACACTCCCAAATTCTCAATCAAAGCCTCTGTTTTTTCTCTTGGCTTAAATCTTTCCAAATCTACTCCAAATGGTAATTCATGCCACTTATCTCTATTTTGCTTAAACAATTCGCCTGCATTGCTGGATTTAGCATAATCAAACGAACTGACAATTAGAGCATCGGCTGAATTCAAAATTTTTGGCATCCAAAACTTAGAATAATATTTAAAAATCAAACCTTTCCAACCCGGCGCCCGAGTATCCATGTGATAAGTTATGACTAAGGGTTTGTGGGGATTTTTTAATTTCCATTTTCGTACTAAATTAGCTGTACCAAAAAAAGGATAGTGTAAATGTACCAGATCAAATTTATCTAATTCTTTAGAAATTTTAGAAAGACGCGCAGCATTACCATATTGTAGACTAGGTTTTAAACGCCGACCATAATCTTGCAACTCTTCTTGCTCTTCAATATGTTCACCAACATCTATATCTTCTTGTCTTTCAACAAACTTTTCTTCTTCATGATAATAAAGCGGAGTAATTACTTCCACTTCATGCCCCAAATCTGACAAATGACTAATTGTCTGAAACACAACATTGCCCATACCGCCATAGTAGGGTGGATAAGTACAGACGATGTGAGCGATACGCATATGTGTAAGGGCAGGTCGCGACCTGCCCCTCCATTGGCACGCCACGTCCATTTTAAATTAACCTACTCTTTATTATCCAAAACCTCTCTCCTCACCACCTTCGTAATATCTCTCCCGATTGACTCTATCTTTACATGCAGGCGGAATAAGACAAAAAATATAATTGCCAACGAAACATACAAAACTAAATCAGTTCCACGACCAATACCAAGATAATTTGCCAAAATCACCGTACTATTTGGCCACCAAACAAATATACATGTCAGCAACCAAAATATAATCCAAAAAATCGTACCTTTTGGACCGAGTAAACCGATTTTACGTTTAGAAATGACTGACCAAATTGCAAATAGAGCGAAGAGGGAGAATAGTGATTGGAATAAGATTAACATATTTTTAAATTATTCTAATTATTCGTGTCATTGCGAGTGCGAGCGAAGCGAAGACACGTGGCAATCCCATGCTTTAGCGCGTCAAAGTCTGGGATTGCTTCATGCCCCTTCACTATCGTTCAAGGCATTCGCAATGACACGTAAAATTTACTTCAAGAATCTACCTAATAAAAGATCCTTTACAACCCCCAAACCATGCATAAGCCCTCCACCATATCTATGATAAGTTACTTTAACAGGAAATTCAATACATTTCAAACCCAATTTCTTAGCCTTAGCCGGTATTTCAGTGGCGTGAGCCATACGGTCTTGTTCTATTTTTATTTCTCGTAATGCCTTTCTACTTAGAATTCTAAAACCATTGTGAATATCTGTCAAGTTGACTCCACCAAATAATTTGTTGAATAGTTTGGCTGGTGGAAATAAAATATATTTTTTAAACCAAGGAATTTTTGTTCTGTCGTCTAAAAATCTAGAACCGAATAAAATATCAGCTTCACTCTTTTTTAATTCTGCCAAAGCCGGCGCAATATCTAATACATCAAATTGACCATCACCGTCAAAATGCAAAACATATTCTGCGTTTAATTTTAAAGCATAATCATGCCCGGTTTGCAATGAAGCACCTTGACCACGATTTATTTTATGTTTAAGTACTATTGCTCCAGCTTTTTCCGCCTCAACAAAAGTATTATCAGTCGAACAATCATCCACCACAACAACTTTATCCACATGACCAAAAAGGCTCTGGACCACAGAACCTATAGTTTTACTTTCGTTGTAGGCAGGAACGATCGCAACTATCATATCTTTTTCACTTAATCACTTAATCACCCAATCAAGTGATAAGGTGATATGGTGATAAAGTGATCTAGTTATTTAGCCCCAACATTTCTTTATTTGCAATTGTATAGTCAATCGTCTTTTTTAGACCATCTTCTAGACGTACCAATGGAATCCAACCTAGATCATCCTTAGCTCGTGATAACTGCGGTATTCCTTTTGGAGTCAAAAAGACTAGGGGGGCTTCTGTTACTATACGAGAAGAAGATTCAGTCATTTCAATAATCTTACTAGCTACTTCACCAATTTTCAAAGGTTGATCATGACCAATATTAACCAATGATACTTCTGGACCAGATCTCATCAAACGTACTAGTCCATCCACCATATCTGTGACATAACACAATGATTGCTCCATATCTTCATCACCATATATAATTAAATCTTTTCCTTCAAGAGCATCAATTATAAAATCAGGAATTAATAAGCCATCACGTAGTTTCATCCGAGGTCCGTAAGTGGTAAAAATACGAGCCATTTTTGCATCCAAACCATAAACCTGACGATATGTCTCCACACAAGTTTCAGCAAAACGCTTACCCTCGTCATAACACCCTCGCGGTGATAAATGATTTACAATCCCTTCATCTTCTTCTTTAAAAATTTGATGTTCTGTTCTGGGTGGACCATACACCACCGAACTTGAAGCAAAAACATATTTAGCTTTGTGTTTTACAGCCAAATCAAGCGTAGCAATCATACCATTAGAATTAGCCCAAAGCGAATTGAGTTTTAATTGCTCAAAATTCTTTGGACTCGTAGGACAAGCTAAATGATAAATTTCTTGAATTCCTTGAAATTTAATTTTAAATTTGTCTAATTCATCAAAATCGTTCAAATCAATTGGTTTATTAACATCATATTTTATAAATTCAAAATCAGGATATTGCAACAAATGCTCAATATTATTTATCTCTGAATTTGACAAGTCATCCACACAAATAACCTTGGCTTCCTTGAGTAAGCGCTCGCATAAATGCGAACCCAAAAAACCAGCTCCGCCAGTAACAAGGACATTCTTTTTTTCAAAAATTGGGGTTTCTCTAAGCATATTTTTAAAATCTAAAGTTTAAAGTCAAAAGTCTGTAAAGTCGAAAGTCTGTAAAGTCGAAAGTCGTGACTTTACAGACTTTATGGACTTTCGACTTTGCTGACTTTCGACTATTACAGTATACCACATAATCAAAAAATCTCTAATAAACAAGCAATCGCAAATTCTCTTTATTAGATTCTCCAAACGGCCACCAGATCTCAGACTTTTTTCCTTCAAAACGCCAAATTCGAGCTGATTGATCGCCAGCAGTTGATAAAACAGCAACTTCATCTTGACCGTCATTATCATAATCAATTGTCGCTATATCTAAAATACCACGATAAGATGGGCTATAGGCATAAAAACGACGAATTAATTCCCCTGTCTTTCTATAAAACAAAATAAATGGTAAATCATTTTCTCTACCAGTCAAGGCATATTCACTAGCCACCCCATTACCATCAAAATCACCGGTTATTATCTCACCTCTGCCTTTTATATAATCAACTTCAAAAGTAATTAATTCCTTTCCAGTATTATCAAATCGGCTTACTAAAAGTTTTTCATTTTGATCTTGATAATAAGCAACAATCTCTTTTTTACCACCAGTTGAGATTACAGCTAAATCAGCTCCCATATGTTCATCAGCCAAAACTTTTTGAGAAAGCTCAATACCATTAATATCATAAATCCTGTATAATGTCTTGCTTTTGCCTTGTGGTGCTAAAACTACTTCAACCTGACTATCTCCGAGCAAATCTCCTACTGCTATATTATAATCAACATCACCCTCAACTAACCATTTGGATATTTCCTTTCCTGCATCATTAAATAAAAAAATTCTTTTCCAAGTCATTTCTTCTTTTATTACAGCAAAAAAAGTCCCTCCTTTATATTTATAAACATAAATATCATCAGCATTGGATAAAAAATCTAAATTTTCTTCCACATCATGATTATCCACATCTCTAACAGAGGCTAAACCAGATTCATTTTGAAAACTAATAATCTTCTGCCAATTACCATTTACCACACTACCATATGCATACCGAATAGCTTCATCCACCTGTACCATACCGGCACCAAACAACTCAGCATAACCAATTTCATCTTCACTAGGTGTGTAATGAACAGTTGATAATATTGCCTCATAGATTTTATCTGGACCCCAAGTAGGTTGAATACTCTTTATAAGAGCAGCCACCCCACTAATCATAGGAGCAGCAAAAGAAGTGCCCTGCCAACCACCCAAGTAACGATTTGGTAAACCATCAGTTGGAGAGAATCTAACCGTAGATGAAACATTAGCTCCAGGGGCGGTCAAATCAATACATGATGACCCTGTATTAGAAAACATGGTCAAGCGATGATCTTGATTAACTGCATTAACTCCTAATATTTTTTGTTTTTCTGAATTCACATCCAAACAAATTGGATAAAGGGCATTATCATTCAAAGAAAAAGAATTATTACCAGCCGCTGCTATAACTACAACACCCTGCTCATACGCATAATCAACTGCTTTATCCATATCTTCGGTATAATAGCCGACCATACTAATATTAATTACATCGGCACCATTATCAACTGCATATCTAATTGCATCATCAATTGTATCTAAATTACCCGAACCGGTATTACCCAAGACTTTTATATTCATTAATTTTACTTCCCAGTTAATGCCGACACCGTCAGTCTTGTTATTCCCTCTGGCTCCAATAATTCCAGCGACCATAGTACCGTGACTAAAAACATGTTCAGATAATGCTGGTATTAGTAAATTATCTACTTGTGGCCTAGGATTATTATTCCCTTTCATTTCTTTTTTATCTATTTGTCCATCATTATTAACATCCTCAGCCACAAAATTCCAGCCCCAAACATCATCAATATAACCATTCTTATCATCATCAATATTATTATTTGGAATTTCATCTTCATTTTTCCAAGCATTGGCTCGTAAATCTGGATGAAAAGTATCAAAACCATTATCAATTACAGCAACTACAGTATTTGGGGAACCAGTGGTATATTCCCAGGCTTCATAAACTCCAATATCATTATATGCCCATTGATAATAATATGGATCATTAGGGGTTTGGGCGAAAACAAAAGAAGGTAGTATTAAAGCAAGTATAATTGTATAGAGTATGTTTTTGTTTGATAACATAAATAAATGATAGATGATAAATGATAGATGATAAATGATAGCTTACTAAGAAAATATCATTTATTATCTATCATTTATCACTGAAGAAAAAATTTTAATAATACTGATAAAAGTTTTTAAAGATTAATCAAATTCCCCTTATTAGTCCTTACTTGTGGTCTAATTATTTTGGAAACACTTTTACCAAGTCTATTATTTGCTGAATAACTAAATGGAATATTAATGGGAGGAGTAATTACAAATTTGGTCTGAAATTTATTGGAAGTAAAATAAGGATCTGTGCTTTTTTTACTAATATATCTGTAAACACCGTTTTCTCCAATATAATAATAAGATCCACCTTCAAATAAAAGAGTGCCTTCAGGATAACTATAAGTTCCCTCATCTACGGCTGTTATTTTTTGTACTCCTGAAGGAGAATAACCACTAAGAACCTCTAAACCATCTAAATAACCATCACCATCTGTATCAGGATCATTTGGATCACTAAACCAGTAAAACAATTCTTCATAATCAGACAAACCATCACTGTCACTGTCCTTACTTGTATCACTAGTACCATAATCATCCTCGTCTTCTTTGCTAATTCCATCCTTATCTTTGTCTACCACTCCGGCTTCTACAGCTTCCCGGTAATCAATTGTATAATAACCCATTAAAACCATGTCTAGCTCTAAAATTCTTTCTGACCATTTTGAGCCGTATAAAATTATGGCTTCACCCTCTGATCTGATTAAATGTAAACGGCAACCTGGTCCAACTGAATAAACATTAGGGAGACCTTTAAATTTTAATAACCATGTTCCTGGCCGTACACACACTGGCACACCCAGCTGATATTCCGAAAGTTTTACATTACTAACATATTTTATCTCTGAAAAATCTGAATACCAAGAATGATAGACTGCTCCACCCCAAAAAGGATGAACCTTACCATCAAATCCTAAATAATAGACTGTGCTAGACTGCCCTTTCAACAAACTGCCTTCGGGAATATAATGTTTTGGTTGATTATATATAATTTTTTTTGAAACTACTTTAATGGTACCATTAGCATCTTTAAATTCCACATAGATTGTCTTTTCACCTGATTCAGGTGTTAATACCCATGATATAACATCATCAATCCATAAATAATCTATTTCAGAAAAACTATCAGTATTACTAACTCTAACCTTTTCTACCCCTTCAGACCATTCCAAAAATAATTTTACATATCTTTTATCTGTTTCACTAGCACCAGGTTCATCATCTTCGATTTTGTCTATTTTAAAATCAACGGTCATATTGACTGGGGCAGATAATTGAATAGTATCTTTGTAAAACTCACTTATTTGTCCGTTCTTATCTTTAAATTTTACGTAAACAGTTTTGGTGCCATTACCATAATCCAAATACCAAGTCTTAGTGCTTTTAAATATCTCCCATTGTGATCCAGAAAAACTAATATCATTAGATATTTTCATTTGCCTAACATCTGTTGAACCTATCAAAGTTAGATCTACTTTTCTAATCTTGGTGGTTGAATAATTATTATTAATTTTGACAGAAGGTGTGATAGCTTGAGTTGGTATAGCACTAAAAACAAAACCAAATACCAAAACAACTGCCCACAACTTTAGGAGTTGATTATTTTTCATATTTATGCTAAGATTATCTTATCTTATGGTATAATTATACCAAACAAATGACTGTTAAGCAAATATGCGTCTAATTTATAGAATAAAACAAGTAATGCTTGGAAGTGGCGACCTGCTGTGTTTTGTCTTTGCTTTTTGGTTTAGTCTAACTTTGCGAAACTGGCAAGTCCCAGATTGGACAAAAATTGAATCTCATATCAATCTTTTTTCCATACTTTTCTTAACCTGGATAGTGATCAATTTTATCAACGGGCTCTACGACCTTAGTAAACTAAAAAATAAAAAAACTGCACGCCATTTCATAGAAGCTGGGTTAATAGCCTTGATTTTAAGTTTTATTTTATCATATATAATTCCCCACAAAGATATTGAGCCTAAAACGATTCTAATTTTAAATATATTATTTGGTTATAGTTTAAGTTGGGGCTGGCGCTTAATATATAATAAATATATTGGTTTACAAAAATTAAACAGTAATGTAATGTTTATTGGCTTTAACAATGAAGCAGAGGAACTTGTCCAAATTCTACAAAATAACCTGGAGACCGGATATAGAGTAGCTTGCCTAATAGATCCGGAAAATAAGGTCAAAGCAGTTAATTATCCTTTTTTTGATGTTTATCATAATTTACAGGCAATTAGACCGGCAGTTACTAACCATAAAATAGACTTTGTGGTGATTGCTCCACACCTCAACAAAAGGGAGGAAACTCTCCGCGAAGTTTATGAACTTCTTTTTTGGGGTACACAAATCTATGATATGCCAAGTTTTTATGAAATAATCACTGGACGCATCACCCCATCGGTTTTTTCAGAATCTTGGTTTTTAGAAAATTTAAAAAATAAATACCACCCGATATATGAAAAATTAAAAAGTCTACTTGATTTACTCGTGGGCATATTTATTGGGCTTTTGTCTGGTTTACTTTTACCATTCATTGCTCTCTTAATAAAATTAAACTCACCCGGTCCAATTTTTTACAAACAAAAAAGAGTTGGGCAAGCTGGTAGAATATTTTATTTGTATAAATTTAGATCAATGTATGCCCTAACTGATGATGGTGGAGCAGAAACTGAAGGGGCACAATTTGCCACCAAAGATGACAAACGTGTTACAAAAGTCGGTAAATTCTTACGCAAAACTCGCTTAGATGAATTACCTCAATTTATCAATCTATTAAAACGCGACGTTACTCTGATTGGTCCACGCCCAGAAAGACCGGAAATAGTAAAACAGCTGGAAAGCCAGATGCCTTTTTACTCTCTACGTCACATGGTAAAACCAGGCCTAACTGGCTGGGCAGTTATTAACCAACATTATACTGATACCTTGGAAAAATCTCTACAAAAAATTCAATACGATCTATTTTACATAAAAAACCAAGGCTTTTTGCTTGATCTCTCTATTCTTCTTCGAACTATAAATGTTATTTTACGGATGATGGGACAATAAACACAAAAACACACGGCCTAACGGCCTCAAAACACCCAGGACTTCGGCCTTTAAAACACAAAAACACTTAAAAAAGAGCCAAAATGGCTCTTTTTATATTTAAATGTTAGTATCGATGTGTTTAAGTGTTTATCCCGACTTAGTCGGGAGTGTGTTTAAATGTTTATGTGATTTTCCATTCTTCCTTCAATTTCTCAATCCCCTCTTCTAATGTAATCGTCGGTTCCCAACCTAATAATTCTTTGGCTTTTGTGTTGTCAGCCTGAATGGCTCTCATCTCACCAGGTCTTTCTGGAATATTTGTCGTTTCACCACCAATTAAATTGGCAATTTCATTCACACTAACTTGTCTGCCCATGCCAATATTAATACACTCGCCGTTTTTAATATCTGATTGACAGGCTTTTATATTTGCATCTACCACATCGGTCACATAAACATAATCTCTAGTCTGTTCACCATCACCCACAATAGTCAATTCTTTATTCTCTGACCGTTGCTTTAAAAAAATTGGGATCACCATTGGATAAGACCCACCAGCCGTTTTTCGCGGACCAAACACATTGAAGTATCTCAAACACACTGTTTCCAAATTATACAGCTCACTAAATAAACGACAGTATTCTTCTCCCATCTTTTTATGCAAACCATATGGGCTCAGTGGCTCTTGTTTATTTTCTTCTTTTATTGGCAAAGGGAGATCTCCGTAAGTTGCACATGATGAAGAAAAAATTACTTTTTTAACATTTGATTCTTTGGCTGCCAACAAAACATTCAATGTTCCGGTTACATTAATATCATGTGTGCTTATTGGATCTTCAATTGAAGTTTGTAATCTTGGATCAGCTGCCAGATGAAATACAGCTTCTACATTTTTGAACAATTTTTTAATTTCTTCAAAATTACGTATATCTACTTTGTGAAACTCTGATTGCTTATTAACAAATTCTTTTTTACCAAGCATCAAATTATCTATTACAATAACCTCATGACCTAATTCAATTAATTTATCTACTAAATGTGAACCAATAAAGCCGGCACCACCGGTAATTAGATATTTCATATTTTTATATTTTCCACCCTTCAATGTATTGCTTGAATTTGGTGACGCGAATTAAATCTGCTGAATAAAAAATAAATGGTGCCACATCATCTTCCATTTCAGAAAAATTTATTTTTGAACATCTTTCTAATATTTTTTCTTTTAATTCTTGCAAACTATTAACACCGATTTTTGCTTGTAAATAAGGTAAATTTGGCTTAGTAATACCGTCCAAGAAAACAAAGTCAAAAAAATCTCTTCCTTTCGGAGTTTTTCTCTCCAATAACGCTATAGTTTTTTGTGCCATTAAAATATCTTTTGGATTAACCAAAACCTCTTCTACGATTCCATAACGATTGAAAAATAATTTATCTGATAAAATTTCAAAATTCTGAATACAAGTGTCAACTTTTATTAAAATCTTTTCATCAGCATGTGGAGATATACGATTTTTAAAAAGAAGATGATTAAATCTGATATAACAATGAAATGCTCCCTTAATTTTAATAAGTGAATCAACTACAAACCCTCGATCTTCCATATCTTTTAATACCTTCTTAATTATATCTTCAAAATCCTCGGCCGATAAACCAAAATTATCAAAATCCAAATCTTCGGAAAAACGTGGTAAATTATAAAAAAAACGCAAACAAGTTCCACCAATAAAATTCAACTTGCCAATTGGCGCTCGCTTTATAACCGACTGCAAAATTAGACACTGCAAATACTCAGTCAAGGCCTGTCGTTGTCGACCTTCTGGTAAACCGTTGTCCTGCGCAAAAGATAAAATCTGTTCTAAATCCATCATAAGTTAAATAGAAAAAATATAATTTTTAAAATTTTCCAATCTCTTTTCCAAACTTTTATTATTAAACAACTTGGCGATTTCAAATACCCCACGCCAATCAATTTTTTTTATATCCTCTTCATGAAAACGAGCTTCACTAAATTGATTATCATTTTTAAAAGCATTTGGTTTTAAATAAAACAAATCTACCAATGCCTTTTCAGGACTAGCTAAATAAAAACTTCTACCTACTTCTTTATTATTAACGCTTTCTTTAACAAAAAAACCATTAAAAAACTCTGGTTTAATATGATGATAAAAAAATACCATGTCTCCAACCAAAGTTTTTCTAGTATTTTTACTAGTTACAGAAGTAATGTGAAACGGAATATCAACAATCAAATTATGAATATAAAGAGCATATTCTAAAGAAATATAGGACGGTTGTCGTAATTGATTGGCAATAAATTCCGGAATAACATCAACTCTACTAAAAACATAATAACCAGCCATTAGTTTCTTTATATAACCAGCCTTGGTCCATTGGTTCAATTGATAAGGAAATACCTTAAAACCCGCCAATTTTATATCTTTGGCAGTAAACACAGGTTTTAGCTTCATTAAGCCATTTTCTAAGTCAATGTATTTCATTTTTTTATTAAAAAAGATAAAAAATAGAGATGTATCACTATTATATACTTTTTAAAAAACTGTGTAAAATCCACCACCTGTGGATAAGATTAATCATAAATCAACCTGGTTGAAGATCTTTAGATCCAAAATCTTATTTATTATTCCTTATCCCTTTCATAAATGGACTACCCACCGCAATAATATCAAATCCAGCATTTTGTAAATCCTGAAAACGATGTTGGAGAATACGACGGCCATCCATTATAAGTGGTTTTTTATCTTTTAATTTATCAACCAAATAATCACCAAGTGATTTAAATTGAGGCCAATCTGTGGAAACAATTACAACATCACAATCCTGCAAAGTCTCAATTTCATTATTTTTATATTTAATTGTTTCAGATTCTGGAAATACTTGCTTAAAATATTCCATCGCAGCTGGATCAAAAACACGAACTTCACTAATACTATTATCATTTAAAAAATGTACAATGTCAATACTTGGTGAATTGCGAATGTCATTTGTATCACGCTTGAAGGCGACACCGAGTAACGCAACCTTCTTATCTTTCCAATCAAAATTAGCATCTTCTTTTGCTCTACTAATAAACAATTCTAACTGCCTTTTATTTCCTTGATATATTTCATTTACCAAAGAAGCATTTGTTCCTGAAGTCTGCAATTGATGAGATAAAGATCTAATATCCTTTACAAGGCAACTACCCCCAGCATACAAACTATCAAAAAAACCCCAATTGCCGATTCTTTTATCTGTTGTTAGCACATTCCTAATGTTTTCAAATTTTAAATCCTCAAAAGTTTCGCAGGCTCTACCTATCACATCATAACAAGCAACTAGTTTGTAAGCTAGATAAAAATTAGCAAGCAACTTACTGGCCGCAGCTTCTTTTGGATTAATTTCAATATAACTAACTGTTGGAGAATTATAAAATCTCTCATAAACCTCTCGCATAATTTTGAAATCTTCTTCTTTCCAAGCACCTACAACAACCCTATCCGGTTTTAAAGAGCCTTGCACGGCCTTTCCTTCTACTAAAAATTCTGGGTTAGAAACTACACCGTAATTTTTAACACCGGCTTTGTCCATTATTTCTTGAGTTTTGTCTACCATATCAATTGGCACTGTGCTTTTGTTCACAATCACTATATATTTTTCCTGCTTTCCCTCATTGCGCTTCAATAAAGCTTGAGATAATTTTTCTGCTGCGTCAAAATAATATGTTAAATTACTCTCACCTGTCTCCCCTATTTCTGGTGTTGGTAAACACATAAATACCGCATCACATTCATTCAAAAATTCTTCAACCCTTTTATAATCCAAAGTAAACTCAACCCGCTCTTTATTACGAACAAGCATATCTCCCAACCCTTCTTCAAAAAGACAGGATTCAATTGTATCTCGATCCCCTGATGAAAGCATTTTGATTTTATTTTCATCAATATCGTAAATAAGCACCTTGTGGCCAGAAGCAGCTGAAATAGCTGCTGAACAGGCTCCTACGAAGCCTGAGCCGATGTAGAGTATGTTCATATTATTATTTTTCTAAAATCTCATTATAAATTTTTTCTGTTTGTGACAACATTTTTTCCAAAGAAAACTTATTTTCTACAATTTTTTGTGCATTTCCTCCCATTGTTTCTCGTAAATTTTTATCCATAATAAGTTTTGTTAATGCTTTCTGCAAACCCTCAACATCTCCACACTTTATTAAAAATCCACAACTTTGATCCACTGCCTCATTTATACCACCAACGTCGGTAGCCACAACTGGCAAGCCAACACTCATAGCCTCTAAAATAGAATAAGGAAAACCTTCCCAGTTTGTAGATAACACAAAAATATCTGAGTTTTTTAACATTTCCATTGCTCTGTCGCGGGAAATATTATCAAGACAAAATGTAACTAAATTTTTATTATCATCAACTAATTTGAGAAGTCTATCTGCTTTTGGTCCACCTCCGATTATTCGCACTTCAATTTTTTTAATTAAATCATTTGGTAAGCTGGCAGCTGCCCTAACTAGTAATTCTGGATCTTTTTGTTTTGATAATCTACCAATAAAAATTATTTTAATTGTTTCATTTTTTACCTTAGGTAGTATCTCAATTTTTTCTATACCATTATATACAACTGTAAATTTAGCTTTATTAGCCACTCTATATTTAACCCCAACATCACGGGTATAATTTGAAACACAAATAATTTTTTTACAAAAAATAGTTGCGTACTTTTCCATTACAATGGCGGGTATCCTTCGCCAGAAAGGCGTGCCTGGCTCAAAGGACCATCCATGAGCGGTATAAATTGTCGGAATACTATTCCTAATGGCCACTCTTCCAAGAAAACCGGCAGCAGTACTATGACAGGCAACTATATCTGGTTTAAATTCTCTAACAAAATCTTGAATAGTTTTGATAGCTCTAAAAAATCTAAATGGATTAAAATTGTTTGAAAAATAAATATTTGAATAAAATTTTGCTCCCACCTTTCCTACTTCACTTTCTAACCAACCACCAGGCAAGCTCATAACCGATACTTCATGATTATTATGGACAAAAAAATCAACGAGTTGTGACACATGCGTTTGTGCTCCACCAATTTCTGATTTTGTTATTAAATATAATATCTTCATACTTAGAGAGACAAAAAATAGGCTAAAAATAATCTCAAATAACCTTTTATTACTGCTAAAAAATAATTTGGGTAATTCTTTTTAAATTTAGCAATTATAATAAGATGGTCCTTGGCTGCACGAACGCGTTTTGACCAAGTAATTCCAGAATCATGCTTTCGGTATTTAACCAAATAATCTTCCAAATTGGCAAACTTTCCCATCTTGCCAATTTTTAAAAACAAGTCATAGTCTTCGCCAACAGTATAATTTTCATAAGTACCACAATTTACCGCTACCTCTCGCCTAAACATCGAGGAAGAATTGAGGAATGGATTTCGCAATAAAATACCAGATCTAATGTTCTTATCTGTGCTTGGATTCTTAAAACGACTGATCTCTTGCCCGTGTTCATTCATTACAATTACAGCTCCCCCCACCAATACATGGTCCGAATTATTTTCCAAAAAAAGATACTGCTTTTGTAATTTATCCGAATCTGCCCACACATCATCACTATCCAAAACAGCAATATATTTTCCTTGAGCAAGTCCTAAAGCTAAATTACGTGCCTTGGTTATACCTAAATTTATATTTTCATGATGAAATTTTATTCTATGATCCTGCGCTGTATATTCTTCAACTACTTCTGCGGTATTGTCAGTAGAAGCATCATCAATAATAATCAATTCCCAGTCTTTGAAAGACTGCTTCAAAACACTTTCTATAGACTCGGCAATATATTTCTCTCGATTGTTAGTTATGGTAATAATGCTTATCAGAGGCATAAATTATGTTAAATTTTAATCCAACTTGATGGCAACAAATTATCAGTTTTAATATCTTCGACTACCAACCAACGACTAGGAGAAACTACAATCTTGTATGGATATAGATTGAGCCATGCTGACCACCAGCTAAAAGTACTATTAGCAATAATTTGATGTTTACACAAACTCATTAACCACAGTTCCTCTGCTGATTTTAAAATCGGTTGAGAAACAAACACCATCGGACTATCAAGTTTTATATTTGCTTTTACCCATTCAATATCATCTGAAAAAATAAATAATTTAACATCTGCATATTTTTTCTTTATTTCCAAAAGAGCTTTTTCATAGTAATATAAATCACAAAGACCATTATAACCTTTACGTATAGTAGCAAAATCACCGCGACGGACATGAACGGCAACTGATTGTCCTGCTTTTTCAATTTCTTCTTTTACTTTATCCACTTCCTGATTATAACCTTGTTTTAAAGTAAATTCATCCAACAATATATCTCTGATTGATTCAAAATATTTATAGCTCTGAAAATAACCATCTAAATATACATTCTTTTTCTTTTTTAGTATCTGAGGATAAAACCTATAAAAATGATTTCTGTTTATGCGTCCACGAATTTTATCAATCATTCTTGCAAAAAAAGATGGCATTGCTTTGTCAATCTCTGCTTCGGTTGCTTCGTTTAACATAACATTAAAACTATCCATTTCCAACTCTCTTGGTATGTCACCGACCTTAATATTATTAAACCAAGATAAATCAACTTTTAGCTCACTGTTCCAATCCAAAGCTAGGCGCTTGCCAAGCGCGTACTGAAACATTTGATTACCCAAACCACATTTTATTTTCATTATTACCATAGAATACAAAGATTATGAAGCTTTATTTTTTACTTGCCCCTCTATCCACTCATAAGTTTTTTTCATACCATCAACAAGTGGTCGTGATGGTTTCCAACCAATTTTTTCTTCAAACAAATGATTATCAGAATTCCTACCTCTTACACCTTGTGGACCATCGATATGTTTTATGTTTATTTTTTTATTAGCAATCTCTGCAGTCATTTCTGCCAATTGATTTATTGTGACCATTTCCTCAGAACCAATATTTATAGGTTCTTTGAAATCAGAATCCATCAGTCTTCTCACAGCTTCCAGACATTCATCTACATATAAAAATGATCTAGTCTGTTTACCGTCTCCCCACATTTCTATTTCACTACCATCAGATTTCTCAGCCACTTTTCTACAAAAAGCAGCAGGAGCTTTTTCTCTCCCACCTTCCCAAGTTCCTTCTGGACCAAAAATATTATGAAATCTAGCAATTCTTACATTTAAATCATAATTCTTTGCAAAGGCCAAAAAAAGTCTTTCACTAAATAACTTTTCCCACCCATACTCACTATCTGGCTGTGCTGGATAAGCAGAATCTTCTCTACAATTTGGATTATCTGGATCTAATTGATTGAATTCTGGATACACACATGCAGAGGAAGAATAAAATATTTTACCCACCTTCATATCACTTGCCCTCTTAGCAATATTTAAATTAATCATGGCTGAATTATGCATAATATCAGCATCATTATCACCCACAAAAACAAAACCAGCACCACCCATATCAGCTGCCAACTGATAAACTTCATCAAAAGGTTGGTCTAAAACCTGATCACATATTTTGGAATCTCTTAGATCACCTACAACAAAATCATCTGCTTGAGTTTTAGAAAACTCATGTTCTTTTAGATCAACACCTCTGACCCAAAACCCCTCACCTTTTAATTTCTTTACCAAATGACCACCAATAAATCCCCCTGCTCCACAGACTAAGGCTGTTTTTTTATCATTCATATGATATAAATTATTTAAGTAAAATTAGAAAGACTAAATAATAATTTTATTAATATTGGGATAAAAATTCTACAAAAGAATCGTTTACATAATCTAACATTTCATTAGTCAAACCAGGATAAACCCCGACCCAAAAGGTATTACTCATAATAATATCTGTATTTTTAAGTTCTCCTTCAATTCTATAATTAATATCTCGCTCAACAAAATACGGTTGTTTAATAATATTTCCTGCAAATAGCAATCTGGTCCCTATTTTTTTCTCATTCAAAAATTTTATTAAATCATCTCGCACAAAACCCACATCATTCTTCACTGTCAACAAAAAACCAAACCAACTTGGCTCTGCTTTGTCTGACCAATTAGGCAAAATGAAATACTTTTCAAACTTTTTGAAATTATCATAAAGATACGCAAAATTTTCTTTTCTCTTCTCCACAAATCCATCTAATTTTTCCAGTTGCGCCAACCCCAGTGCAGCCTGAATATCAGTAACTTTTAAATTATACCCCAATTCAGAATAGGTATATTTATGATCATAACCGTATGGAAGATTCCCGAGCTGCCAACAAAAACGTCTTTTACAAGTATCATCCATACCTGTCTTACACCAACAATCACGCCCCCAATCCCTTATTGATTTTATAATCCTATACAGCAATGGATCGTCAGTAAATACAGCACCCCCCTCACCCATAGTAATATGGTGGGCAGGATAAAAGCTACATGTTGCTACATGACCAAAGGTGCCAGTCTTTTTTCCATTGTAGACTGAACCGAGCCCATCACAATTGTCTTCTATAAACCACAAGTTATGCTCTTCGCATAATTTTGCAATTTCATCCAATTCATATGGATTACCCAATGTGTGTGCCAAAAAGATTGCACGTGTTTTTGGTGTTATTGCTTTTTTCAACGCTTCAATAGACACATTGTATGTACCGAGCTCTACATCTACAAACACAGGAACAAGACCAAGTTGCACAATAGGATTTACTGTTGTTGGAAATCCAGCCGCTACCGAAATAACCTCGTCACCTGGCTTTAGTCTCTTTTCTTTTAACTTCATAGAAGTCAAAGCAGAAAAAGCAACTAAATTTGCTGACGAACCAGAATTAACAATAGCAGAATACTTAACACCAAGCCAAGAGCTTATCTTTTCTTCAAATGAATCTGAAAATCTCCCTTCAGTCCACCATCCATCCATGACAGCCTCTGTCATATTTATCATTTCTGTTTCATCAAATACCTTGCCCGAAACAGGCACAGAAGATTCTCCTGGTACAAATTGTTTTGGAGGAAATTTTTCTTTGTACTCTTTTGAAATAATTTGTTTTAGCTCGTCATTCATATAAAAATTCTATGTAATTAATAATCACTATACCATCTAAAAGTTTCTTTGATACTATCTTCAAAACTACTCTTTGCTTTCCAACTTAAAACTTTTTCTGCTTTACTATAATTTAAACTTTGAGCTGGAATTTCATTTTTTTGATTATTTACTATTTTATAATCAATCTTTTCTTCTAGAACTGTTCCGATTTTCTCAATCAAATCTAATACAGAAAAATTATAACCTGAACTAAAATTAAAAGCTTCACCCTTTGATTTGTCTATTTGTTCGGCAAGTTGTATGTAACCGTCTACGACATCTTTTACATACACATAATCGCGCACAAAAGTCCCATCACTCCTCAATTCCAAAGTTTCATGATTCAAAACAGACCTCATTATACCTGGAATGATACGATTCATATTGAGATCTCCTGGACCATAAATATTCCCAAATCTGCTTACTGTCACCGGCATATCATATGTATTATGATATGCAAGAGAAATCAAATCTGCGCAAGATTTTGAAACATCATAAGGATGGTCTCCCCCCATAGCATTTTCTTCGGTAGCGTCAGTACAATCTTTGCCATAAGCCTTATCACTAGACGCTACTACCAAAGCTTTGACTCTAGAAGACATTCTTACTGCTTCCAAAATATTTACTGTACCCATAACATTGGTACTAATAGCCTCATAGGGATTAATCACTGCAGTTGGGACGATTGCCTGAGCACCAATATGAAAAACATAATCAATTTCATATTTTGTTACTACATTCAAAATTCTTTCTTTATCATTCAAATCACCATATGCACAAACTACTTTTTCATCCAATTTATTCATATAAAAATATGAACTTGGATCCTTACTACGAATAAGACACACTATTTTAGAAGGCTTCAATTTCAAAAGCTCTTCCACCAGATGAGAACCGACTAAACCAGTCGCTCCTGTCACTAATATATTTTTTTCTGTAAGATTTGACATAAAAATTTTATATTAATTCCAAACTTTCCAAAATGGATCTTTTGACCACATTTCATTTAACTCCTCCACCTCTTTATGAGTATCCATACACTTCCATTTACCAGAATGGGTATATACAGAAATTTCACCTTTCTGGGCAAGTGGTGCAAATACACTCTCTACCATACTATTTTCTGGAATTTGATCTATTATTTCCTTTTTAAAAACCATAAAACCACCATTAACATGATCTTTTGCCTGTTCAGAGGCTTCAAGCATCGTTATCTTGTGTTGAAAGAAATCTTTAGCTTTTTTCGTATTTTCATCAATATTCAAAAAACCAAAGCGATTACTAGGACGAACGCCAGTAATAGTACCACAAGTATTTTGTTTAATATGAAAATCTACGAGCTTCTTTATATCAATATCCCCCACCCCATCGCCATAAGTAACCATAAAATGATCTGACCCATCATCCAAATATTTTTCACAACGCTTTACTCTCTCTCCAGTCAAAGAATCAGAACCAGTTTCTACGAACGTTATTTTAAATTCATCACACTGATTATTATGATAAATTATTTCATTTGTCTTTGTATTAACTGTAAAATCACTAGAAGAATTTTGCCAATTTAAGAAGTAATCTTTAATCATACTTCCTTTATATCCAAGGGCTAAAATAAAATCATTATATCCATAATGAGCATAAATTTTCATAATGTGCCACAAAATTGGCTTACCACCCACAAGAACCAAAGGCTTTGGTTTAAATTCAGTCTCCTCCTTCATGCGAGTCCCTGTCCCCCCACATAGAATTATTGTTTTCATATTTATTAAATATTATATTTATTAGCTTGTTTGTAGTTCTTTTATATAATCACTCAATGCATCCTGCCAACTACGTAATGCTAACATTTGTACCTCTTTCAATCTCTTGTTATCAAGAATGGAATTTTTAGGTCTTTGTATCTTTGTTCCGCTTTCACTTGTTTTAATTGGAATAACCACTGCTTCAATCTTAGCTAATTCAAAAATCTTCTTTGCAAATTCATACCACGAACAATGCCCACTATTTGTAACATGATAAATTCCTGACTCAACATCCAACGCAATCAATTCATATATTTTTTTTGCCAAATCATTTGTGTATGTTGGAGAACCAACCTGATCTTCTACTACTCGAATTTCTTTTTCTTCTTTTGCTTTTAAAATCATTGTTTTTACAAAATTTTTCTGATTATTTTCTTTATTCTTACCAAAAATCCAACTCGTTCGTATAATCAAACTGTTTTTATTAGCCAATTGAACCAACTGTTCTCCAGATAATTTTGAAGATCCATATATATTTAAAGGCTTTGTACAATCTTTCTCTGAAAAACCATCTTTATCTCCACCAAACACATAGTCAGTACTTATGTGCACAATTTTTGCCCCAAAATTATTAGCTATTTTTGCAAGAAAGTAAGGGCCAAAAGCATTAATTTTATATGCATCTTCAATATGTTCTTCTGCTTGCTCAACCTTATTATATGCGGCACAATTTATGATAATATTCGGTTTATATTGGTCAAAAACCTTCTTTACAACTTCTTCACTTGTGATGTCTAGTTCATCTTTATCAAAAGAAACGAAATCTTTTTGTAATTCAAGAAACAACTGTTGAAATGCATTGCCAAGTTGACCGCGAGCACCAGTAATCAATATCATATTATAAAAACTCTAATAATAATTTGCTTTTTGTTGACGATTATAATGTCTAACAAATTCTTCTTTGCTTTTAACATCTTTCCACCATAATTCATTATCAATATACCATTTTACAGTGTCTCTCATGGCGTCTTTAAAATTATATTGACACGACCACCCAAGCGTCTGCTGTAACTTAGTAGAATCAGGTGCATAACGTAAATCTGCACCAGGCCTGTCATTTGTATGTTCAATATATTCAGACAATTCTTTCTCTAATTTTAACATTTTTATAATTGATTCTAAAATCTCAAGATTGCTTTTTGATTCTCCACTTACATTATATATTTGTCCGTCCTCTCCTTGGTGTATGACAATGTCAATCGCATTGCAAAAATCATTTACATATATCCATGATCGTATGTGCATTCCATCCCCATGCACAGGAATTTTTTTACCTTCAATTAAATTTGAAATTGCAAGCGGAATCAATTTTTCTGGATATTGATAAGGACCAAAATTATTTGATCCTCTAATAATTAAAGCGGGTAAACTATGACTACGAATATATGATTTTACAACTAAATCTGCACTAGCCTTAGAGGCAGAATAGGGATTAGACGGATTCAACAAAGAGTTCTCCGAAGAATATCCATCCATTATATCTCCGTAAATCTCATCAGTCGATATTTGCAAAAAACGTGGAATATTGTTTTTACGGCACTCTTCTACGAGAGTATGAGTCCCAAGTACATTAGTATTAATAAAATCATGAGATGAGCACAGTGAACGATCAACGTGAGATTCCGCAGCAAAATTTACAACAATATCAAATTTATGGTTGATAAAAAGATCGTTTAAAAAAACTTTATCACAAATATCACCATGAAAAAAATGATATCTACTGTCTTCATCCGTTTTTCCTAACTCATTTTCTGTAATATCCGACAAATTCTTTTGATTCCCTGAATAAGTAAGTAAATCTAAATTATATATTTGGTAATTCTCATATTTATTGTACAAATGACGTATGAAATTTGAACCAATAAAACCAGAACCACCACAAACTAACACTTTCTTGCTTCCTTTCCTCACAACGTGTTTAGTTTTATTTGACTCAGTAATTATTTCACCATTTGGTAAAATAAAGGCACCCCCAGCTTCCAAAAAAGCTTTTTCTTTTTCTACTATAACATCCAAATAGTTCCAAGCAAGCATTAAAAAATAATCAGGTAAATGTTCGTGAGCATAGGTACTATCAACAGTGGGGATATGCCTACCTGGAGTAAACATATTCTGTTTGACTGGTAAATCTTCCAATGCATAATCTAATATATCGTCACCCAAACCACAATAATTTAGCATAGTATTGCCCTTGGCAGGTGCTCCGTAAGCAGCTATTTTTTTACCGGAAATTTTTAAATCATTCAAAAGTTTAACTAATTTTTGTTTTTGTGCTTTAACCTTTTGAGCTAACACATTGTAGGAATGTAATGAGTCTAATCCCAATTCCAATTCTCTATCAATCCATTTTTTTACATTATTACTAACACTATGTTTCCCAACGAAACCCACAAACAAACGCAAAGATCTTCCTTGTACTTTATGAACTTCAACATCAAAAATTTCAAATCTATATTGTTCAAAAAGTTTTTTCAATGGACAAACTGCCAAAAATGATAGATGTTCATGATAAATAGTATCGTATGTCAAATTTTCAAACATATCTACTAGATATGGAGCTTCCATAACAAATACACCATCTTCATCAAGTAAATTACCAAGACCTTTCATCAAATCATGGTGATCATCAATATGAGCCACAACGTTATTTGCCATTATTACTTTTGCTTTCCCATATTTTTCCGCAATACTATTGGCGACAGATTCGGAAAAAAAGTCCACCATTGTTTCTACTCCGATTTTTTCTGCAATCTCCACCACATTTTTTGCTGGATCAACACCCAACACTTTATAACCAGAATCCTTAAAAAATTTTAATAATATACCATCATTGCTGGCTATTTCAACAACAAAATTACCAGGCTCCAAAAAACGATCCATCACATTTTCTGCGTATAATTTAAAATGATTAGAAAGTTTTGGCATTCCCGAAGAAAAATAGATATAGTCAGCAAACATTACATCTTTGTCTACCACATCCAAGAGCTGTGCAAGATTACATTCATTACAAAAATAAACAGCCAGTGGATAGGTTTTTTCAGAAACAAACTCTGATTCAGTTTTCAAAAAAGAATTTGCCAATGGCTGATTACCAAAATCTAAAAATTTTGTTAAATTTTCACTTTTGCAAATCCGACAATGGGTGTTGTGTTTAAACATAAAAAATCTTTTTTAATTTATTATTTTTTTGCCATTCTAGCAAAGACAAACTATTTTTATCTTTATCACTAATTATAAAATTTTTCTTTTGGAATCTACTATATATATTTATTAAAGATTCATCACACAGAGACCAATCAAAATCTTGAGACAAAGGAGAAATACTGTCTTCACCAGCAGGATTATAATCTGTAGTAAAAAAATACTCAATCATACTATCTTTTAAGAAAAAATTACCATGTGCAACTCCATGAGGTAGCCAAATCCATTCACTATAATCCTCTGAAACAGAAACTTCCATATCATACATAATAATTTTACCTTCAGTTAGAGAACCTTCTCGTAGATCTAAAATTATATCAACCATATGACCACTGACAACCCTAAGCAATTTGCCTAAAGGCGGTTGCCATTGAAAATGTAACCCTTTAAGAACACCAGCCTTAACATAACTTTCATTAAACTGAACAAAATCAATACCTTTGATAAATTCTAACTCTTTATACTTCTTTACATCACTTTTTCTAAAAGTTTCTGTAAAATAACCACGCGAATCTAAAAATCTACTGAATTGAATTACTTTTACTCCAGGGATCATCAATTCTTTAATGTTAATTACATTCATAAATTTATTTTAATACTCCCTTAAGATATCTATAAATTTTGCCGGCTGTCTTTCTAGAATAACTATAAATTATGTTAAAAGGGAGCATAAGTAAAAGCACAAAGGGAGGTTTTTTGTTTATACAATTATATTTAGGAACAAACAACATTTCATTATCATCTAAGTTTGAAAAATCATAAAAAATAGGCGTTTCCATTCCTGGCGCGCATTTACCTGTTTCTTCAGCATTTGGATATTTTTGAAAATAAAATTCATCATTTACAGCAGCTGTTTTACCTGTACCCGAGGTTGCATTTTCAGAGATATTAGCCCAACCAGCATTATCTTGAGGTGCTACATGATTAGTGATACCATGACATACCATTTTAGTGACTTCCTTACCTTTTTCTACAATGCGAACATGATAATCACCATCTTCTTGGCCAGTACCAAGCAATCTTTCTTCAAACCAACCAATTTCTTTAATAAAATCTTTGGAAATTAAAAAATGACTCCAGCTATAATTAATAACAAAAAAAGAATTATTTTTAAGTAAAGTCTTTTCAAATTCTCTTCGAAATAGTAAATTAAGACTTACATCATCATTAAGAATCAACATACGAGGGGCAAAAGACAACATTGCAATCCAATTGAAACATTTAGCTAGTGGCTGATGCTTTTCATGTGTGACATAATGAACATTTGGAAATTGATTCAAAAAAGCCGTAACCTGTTTTAGATAATTAATCTGCAATAATTCGTCATGGTGTCCATTAACAATACAAATGATTTCCTTATCAGGAAAAACATCCGTTATTTGGTTAATTAACGGCATTAAAAAACTTTCAAACCTTGCAACATAGGTTACAATTCCAATTGAATATTCTGGTGTAGAGCTACATAGATTAGACATAAAATTATTTTATTTTTTCATACCTTTAAATTTTAAAACAAACGCACCAAAAAAATTCTTTAATACGACAACATCCTCTGTTTCTAAAAAGCCAAACAATTTAAACAACAAAACATAAAACATGAATGTAAAACCACTAAAAACAATGACAAGTAACAAATCATTTACCATTGGCAATAGTAGGGTCGCCAAAATATAAGACAAAAACCCAATCAAAAATATTTTGAAGAAATGCTTAAAATAGTATTTTACTATTTCTCTATATTTTCCTCCCAAATATCTGTGCTCTATTATTAATAAAAAAAATGGTATTAAAAAAGTGCTTAACAAATAAGCTAAAGCTGCACCATTTATTTTATAAAGAGGGATTAAAATTAAAACTAAGAGAACATTCATAACAGCTAATAATACTGAACTTCCCGACAAAAAACCAAGTTTTTTATTTCCACTCAAAAACTGTCCGCAAATCGTATTTATAGACATAAAAAAATAAGTAAATGCTAAAAAAATTAAAGCTACCGACGCTTGATCGGCAAAATTTTTACCTAACCAAAATTCTATAAATTTGTAACCAAAGGTTATTACTACCACAACCAAGCCACCTGAAATAAATGTCATAAACCTAATAGAACGACGGAAAATATTCCTAGCATGTTCCATATTTTCCTTAATTCCTAAATACGAAAAAACGGGTGAAAAACAAGAAGAAAGACTAAATGACAAAAGATTTATCTTTTCCGGTAAAGTTTGAGCAGATGAATAATATGTCACAATTGACGGCCCCCAAAATAACCCAAGAATAATCTTATCTAATTGTGAAAGTATACTTGACATTGTATTCTGTATAAAAATCAAAACACCATCTTTAAACATATCTTTAAAAATTTTAACAGAAAAACTAAACTTAAATTTTAAAAAACGAGCTAGTCTAAACCAAAAAAATGTATGACAAATAAATACAAAAATAGCAGCTAATAGTTGGATAATTAAAAGAGATAAAATTCCATAACCCAGCAAAACAACAATAATACTCCCCAGCTGAATAAAGGTAACACTTACTAAAGCTATTTTAGAAGAAATGTCTAATCTTTGTAATGCGTGAGGTATTTGCTGTAATGGTACAGTGAGCATCTTGACCAAAAAAGAACACCCTAACACCAAAAAAAACCAAAGGAAAGAAGATTGAAAATTATTAGGAATTTTAAATAAATCTATAAAAAAATCAGGAATTAAAACTAATACTAATAAGGAAAAAAGTCCAATAAAGAGATAAAGGAACAGAGAGGAGCTAAATAATTTAGTCAGTTCTTCCAAATTTCTCTTTTCGGGATGTTCTGAAAGTCTTTTAAAAAAAGTATAACCAAAACCAAAATCTAATAAACCAAAAAAGGTTAGGCTTGCATTTAAAAGTATAAAGAAACCATATCTTTCCACACCCAACCCTTTTATAATAATAGGAATGGAAACAAAAGACAAAAGAAGTGGCCAAATAAAACTTAAAAATGAATAAGCCGAATTTTTAATTGTTCTGTAAGACAAGGTTTGTTCCATAAAATTTACCAATCCTTAGTTTTCTTAACTATTTTTGTTTTTATTTTCTGATAAGTATCAGTAGCCTTCTCATCCACAACAGGTGAAACCATTTTTAAAATTTCATGACCTAAAATCCTATATTGTTTACCAACCTTATTTGCCTTAAGTAAACCACTTTTTAAAAGACGTTTAATAGTACTTTTACTTACCTTAAGCAATTTTTCTGCTTCGGCCGGTGTATAGATTTCATCTGGGTTTATGGACGGCATAATTATATTAACAATGACCTAATAGAATTATTATATCATCTAGTGTCAATAGGTGTCAATAGGTGTCAAAAAATATCTACTTGATATTATTTCAGCTATTTTTTATGTTTTGAAAATGAAAAAAACAGTACCCTATAATTTTTCTAATACCACAAGTACTCGAGTAGAAAACAATCGAGGAAATAAACCTAGGAATTTATCGAGTACAGTAAAAGTTGATAATAAGAAAGAAGGGAATAGTTGAGGCTTACTGTATCCTCCAGAAAGAACATAAGCAGAAGCAGGGATGCGTTTCTTTTTAATAACTTTCCAATTTTTTAATAATTTTGTATATTTTTTATTATAGAATATTCTTGATGCATTTCCTTGTGCTGCATAATAATCAAGACTGTCTACAGTCATATTTTTCGGAATAATCCATGTAATTTCATCTTTCCAGGCAATCGGTTCGTGGTGAAACACGCCATAAACTATTCTACCAAAAAAACTAATATATGGTTCAAAAATAACAATCCTTCCTCCTGATTTTAGCACCCTAAAAAACTCTTCAAAGGCTGTACCTGGATATTGCAAATGATGAAAAACATCAAATAATATTAGATTCGATACCGAAGCATTCTTAAAACTTAATACATAAGCATTTTCTACTTGATCGAGCCAAGCATTTTCAAAAACATCAGTGCATATTGCTTCTGATATAACCGATTTCAAATTTCCAATACCTGACCCTAATTCAACTATCTTACCTTCAATACTTTGGTCTACTTCATTTTTTATTAACTCATAGAACTGCTGGTAAATTTTCCTAAGTACAAATTTCTTATTCCAAGACTTTAAATTTTCATGAATTTCAATATTATGTTGTTTTTCAGGAATTGTAATATTATTCATACTTATTACTTAAATTTTATCTTTTTCATAGCAAAAAAACACATTTTTAATAATAGCCAACCATGACTAAACCGAGAAATATTAGTAGTGCCATAAGTCCTCGCTTGATAACGAATCGGCAAATCGATAATTTTTAAGTTTAATTTAGCAGCACCAAAAAGCAAATCAAAATCACCAAAAGGATCAAAATCCCCAAAAAAAGCTCGACCCGCTTCTAATTTTTTGTAGTCTGTTTTCCAAATTACTTTAGTCCCACAAAGTGTATCTTTCAGTCTCTGATCGAGAAGCCAACTAAACATCATGCTAAAAAATTTATTACCAAAGATATTTAATAAACGCATAGATTCATCCTCCAAAGGATAAACCAAGCGTGAACCATTAATAAATTCACCAGCTCCTGAGGCAATAGCATTATAAAATTTTGGTAATTCTTCTGGACGCACAGTTAAATCTGCGTCTAAAATCATCAAAATATCTCCTGTCGCCGCGTTAAAACCCTTACGTACAGCATCACCCTTACCCTTACCATCCTGCACCATAACCTTAATATCGCAATCCAAATAAACGTTTTTTACTCTTTGCATTTCTTGGAGCGTATTATCATTCGAATGACCCTCCACAAAAATAATTTCCGTATGTGAACCGACCTTTGGCAACCTTTTAACCGCCGCCTCGATATTTCCTCTTTCGTTTCTAGCTGGAATAATCACGGAAACAGAAGGATTTAATTTAAGTGGATGAGCTGTAAGTTTTGGTCTGGCCACTACAAAATTTACTAAACATAATCTTCTAAATAAAGGAAACTTCGCCAAAAAATGATTTAAAAAAGAAGACAGGAGCGGAATTTTTTTAGGAAAAAGCAAAAGTTCACCTTTTTTGATTACCTCAAAATCTGCTAAATACAGAAGATTATCTACATCTGATTTTGCCAGCCAATTTTGGATTGGATTTTTCATTTTTAACGACAACCTTTCCGCAATATTCATTAAGGGTTCCCAAAAATAACTATAATAAGTAATTACAACTTTTGTTCTGTTATGGCTATGTTTTTGCACTTGGGTAAAAGCTTGCTGAACATCTGAAAAAAAACCAATTACATCTGAAAGAATTATATAATCAAATTTTTCATCCAAATTAAAACTTTCTGCATCTAACTCTTTAAAGATAAGATGTGGATATTTTTCTTGAGCAATAGCAATTACTTTTGGGCTAATATCTACACCAATTCCACGACTAGGTTTTAAATTGGCTAAAACATCACCGGTTGAACAACCAATGTCCAAAACACTAGAATTTTCTGGCGCCAAAAAACCCAATAGATTTTTCATTTCCTTGTGATAATAACTATTTTTCTTTCCCCACTTATCACGCTTATCCGCATGTTGATTAAAATATTCTCTTATTTCAATTTTATTCATAGTATCTTTTATTAAAACCGAAGATTTGGTTATTATTCTTATTACGATATATAATCAATTATTTTAGTTATTTGTAAATATATAAAATCTCAATTTCTACCAACATTTTATTCAGATAAGTTTAGCATAGCTACATCAAATAATTTTTAACAAATAATTTAAATAAATCAATAAAAAAACCATACAAACCCGCATAAGAAACGGGACCACCCGATCCTATTCCAACAGCGACACTTGGTAATATTAAATTTGCCATCAAAATTAAATTAAACATCCTACTTCGTAAATATTTATAAGAATGAGCAACAGCCAAAAAAACACCTATACTCCCCCACGCTATGACACGCGAAGTGTCAGGAATCACTATCAACGCCAACGGCACTATAATTATTGTTGCTATTCGTATGAAGGACTTATATTTCTTTTGTTTTAAATAATCATATAGGCTAAAAATAACAAAAAACCATAGAAACTTATACGCAAAAAATATCGGCAGACCTATGTTGCTGATATTTTTTAAAAATAAACTTAATGCGTTTCCATTTGTCAATGTTAAATGACCCAAAAATAAATTTGTAAAACTAAAACCATAATTAGCCAACCATAATAAATAAAAAAGTAACGGTAATAAAACATAATACTTGCGTTCTTCTTTTGGAAAATAAAACCAACTAAAAACCAAACCGAGAAATAAAGCCGCAGATTCGTGTGTTAAAAACATTAAAGCTAAAATACTTATTCTGCCATATTTATTTAATGGAATAAAAAGGGATATTAAAGCCATTAACAAAATTAACGGCTCTGGATATCCAGGAGACTGGAATTGATTAATGATTATTCCAGCTGTCATTATACTTACCAACTGCCAAATTCTAAGTTTTACAAATAATTTTTTTTCTAACCACGCAATAATCAAATAAATGCAAGAGAACGTAATTAAAAAATGAAATATGCCATACAATACTTCTCCTTTAAGTTGTAAGAAATAAGCCAGTGCTGGTTCTAAGATTCTACGATAAAAAAAACCAATATCTTGATCAAATGGGGAAAGAGAGATATTCGCATATACCTCACCCATATATGCGACTTTTAGCGTTGAAACAAGAATTAACAAAAATATTGAAACCCAAATAGAACGAAAAAAGGTATTCCACGACAAAAAACTTTTTAAACTACCAATATTTTTAAAAGCAAAATAAAATAAAATTATAATGGCAATAAAAAAAACAAAACTCCTCATTATTACGGCACTGTCTCTGGTTATACCAAAAAAATAAGCGAACTTCATTACTGGAAAGTTAGCCACTGCAAACGTGGTAACAATTGCATATAGCAAACATAAAGATTTAAGACTCTTTTTTAAAATTTTATGTAATTTTATATCAATATTTTTATCTTGCATAAAAGAAAACACTTTTAAATTTGAAAACCTCAACTTTAGAAGGGTATATAAATAAAAAAAAGCAAAAGTCCAAAGATTGCGTTTAGTTGTACCAAAAATCCTTTTCTTGAATGTATAAGGTAATTCTAAAAATTTGATATTCTTATTTTTTTTCTTTAATTTAAAAAGCATTTCCTCAACAATATCAAAATTATTACAATTTAATACTAAATGTACAAGATGACCACATAGGTAACACTTTTGAAAAGTCTAGTGGGGTTTCGTAATTAAGAGTTTCATGAGGTATATTTAAGTTGTATTCAATTAACCAATCGGTAAGATCTTTGTTAAA
>JBDRSF010000019.1:0-12669 GCA_043825135.1 Candidatus Magasanikiibacteriota bacterium | reverse complement strand
AGAAAACTACTTTGTGAAATTTATCATAATTTGAAAGAGCATCCGTATTCTATCAATTGATTGATTTATTGACTGGTTTGTCCACAGTTGTTATTGACTTCAGTATACGAGGGGTGAGGTCTCATAGAAGCAACGTAATTTGTAATACATCAGCTTTTGTCTTTACACTCGTCCCGAGACCTCACCTTGTTCCTCTCCTACAAGGAGAGGAGACGTTCTAAGTTATTTTATTATAAATTACAACTTAATTAATTCTATGTCGCATTTGTTATTAGAATACGACGGAGCAACCCCAAAATAAGAAAATGATAAACTGTTTTTTTAACGTACCCAAAAAAAAGGAGGAAATTATATTTTTATCCTTTAAATTTAATATGTGTTAATTACTCAGTAAGATATCCCACGTCTCTCTCGCACATTTTTCCCAACTAAAGTTATTGGCCCACTGCTTTCCGCTTTCAGCTGTCCACACTCCACTTTTTTTATTTTGTAAAACTTTTTCAATACCCTCCACAATACTATCTATATTCATCGAATCAACATACTCACAAGCACTACCTCCAATTTCCTCCGAGGCCCCACCTCGACTGGCTACAACTGGTATACCAGCAGAAAATGCTTCTAAAACCGGAATTCCAAAACCTTCGTACAAACTTGGAAAAACAAAAACTTCTGCACCCTGCATCAGGGCCGGCAGATCTTCGTTGCCTACCCAACCTGGAATAATAACATCGTTTTTAAATTTAGAATTATTAACTACTTCCATTACTTTTTCATAACCAAAACCTTCTGACCCCACCAAAACTAATTGAAGGCTGAAGGCTGAAGGCTGAAGGCTATTTTTTATTTTTTCAAATGCTTTAATTATTCTCACTGTATTCTTTTTCTCTTCTAATCTTCCAATTGAAAGTAAGTAAGGTTTTTCAATTTTATATTTCTTTAGTATTTCATCAACATTTTCCACTACCTCTTCGTACTCTTTGTTATACCCGAGATATATCACCTTTACTTTTTCCAAATTTAAAACACCAAATTCTTTCTTTAATTCATTTTTTGTAAATTGGCTGATAGTAATTACCTTCCATAATTTTTTTAAAGCAATTCTACCACTCCACAGAGTGTACCACTTTTCAAACCAATTATAAGCTTCTGGAAATTTTATCGCCGCAATATCGTGTACTGTCATTACGGTCTTCTTGGGGTGAATGATTGGAAAAACATGAGCCGGGATAAATAAAACATCTGGTGCATGAAATAACATTTCCCAGCTCAATCTAAATTGTGTCCACAATCTAAGAGGCTTGCCCTGAGCGAAGCCGAAGGGCGACCATTTCAAAACCTTACTCTCCCAATTATCCGGTAATTTTACCAGATTACCTTTTAGGGGTTCACGTGAGTACAAAACGACCCGAACATTGTCGGGTATTATTTTTTTAAATTCCTGAATTGTATGATAAGCATACCAACCAACGCCAGTTTTTTTATCATCGTTTGCTCGTGATGCATCAATTCCAATCTTCATAATTAACATTATATTTATTTATTACATCTTCGTCTGATAACCTACCCTGCAGATTATATAATTCAAACACTTTTTCACACTTTACACCAAAATTATGCTCTTTTTCTATTTTTTCTTTACCAATCCAATCAGAGAAATCTTTTATACGTTTACCATTACTATCAAAACTAGAAAAATTACTACTAAATCCTATTGGAGAAATCTCGAAAAAAACTTTATTACCCAAAGTCTTACATTCATTAATAGATGAATATTTTGGATCAATGCCAATTTTTTCTATCGCTTCTGCTCTTGATAATTGTCTACCACAACCAGATAACGAAAATAGGCTTATTAATATTAAAGTTACTTTAAAAATTTTAGACATAAAATTTATTTAGTTGCTAGAATTGATCGTTTATAACTCTCAAGATTCTCAAGTGCAATACCCGTCCCCTTGGCCACACACAGCATTGGCTCATCTGCGACATAGCAAGCCACGCCAGTAGTCTCGGCAAAAAGTTCGTCCAAATTACGAAGTTGGCTGGAACCGCCAGACATTACAATCCCCTTGTCCATCACATCAGCTGATAATTCTGGAGGGGTATCGTGCAAAACTTGTTTAACAGCTTCAACCAGACCTTGTAAATCATTTTGTAAAGCTTCGGTGACATCGTCAGAATTAACTTTTATGATTTTTGGTAATCCTGAAATAACATCACGACCTTTTACTTCCATTTCCAATGGCTTATCCATAAACATAGCTGAACCAACTTTTATTTTTACTTCTTCAGCCCGTTGTTCACCAATAGCTAGACCATATTTACGACGAATATGCTCAGTAATTGATGCGTCAAATTTATTACCACCAATTCTAACTGAGCCAACTGATACAATACCACCAAGAGATATAACAGCAATCTCGGCTGTACCACCACCAATATCAATAATCATATGCCCAGAAGCTGAACCAATTGGAATATCAGCCCCAATTGCAGCCACCACTGGTTCTTTAATAATATAAGCAGCTCTGGCACCAGCTGCCACAGCCGCATCAATCACTGCACGCCTCTCGGTTGAAGTAATTCCAGCGGGTACAGCAATCATTACTTCTGGGCGAAACAATCTAACACCACCCAAAGCTTTGTTGATAAAATATCTAAGCATAGCTTCAGTTGTATGATAATTAGCAATCACACCATCTTTCAAAGGTCTTTCGGCAATAATTGTATCAGGAGTGCGTCCTATCATTTCTTTGGCCTCCACACCGACAGCTAGAATTTTTTTATCACCTTTTGACACAGCCACAACTGATGGTTCATTAATCACAATACCACGTTTTGGCACATGAACCAAAACGTTTGTCGTCCCCAAATCAATTGCTACTTTTTTGATTAACATAATATTTAAAAATTTGCCGTAAATTCCCTATCTAATCTCAAATCAGTCTTGAGCTTATATATAGGATCTCCCCACTCATCCATTATTTCTTCAGGAGAGGCACTTACTATATTATTACCAAATTTTAGGTCTAATGTCAAACCGGACTTAATCGTTCCAGCCTGCTTTTGAACAAATAATGTATACAAACCATTTTTGATCTGCTCTTCCACTGACTCTGGCAAGAGATAAGAAAAAGATAGTTTTCCTGTCTTTCCCGGCTCAATCGCAATAAAAGCACCAAACCATTTCTTTCCCAATTCTTCACCTTGATCAATTATTCCCAATTCATCTGTTCTGTCCCAAGCCATTGATCCACTTGATGTGACAAATTCAGATTCAGATGGAACAAAAATACGTGCGTAGGTTCGATAACGAGTCGTTCGCCAATCAAAAACCCCATTATGTTTATATTCCATTTCAGCCGTAGCAAGTATTTGCCCATCTTCTTGTGGTTTAAATGAATAATACAAAGTACGATCAATCGCATTGTCGGTTTTTAAAGCTGCTAAATTAGCATCCACCCACATCAGATAATCACCATCCACATATTTAATTCTACCTGTCCAATCCTTATTATCTAATTCATTTTGCAAATCACTATCTAAACTATAAATCATTATATGTTTTTCTTTTGTCAAATCTTGAACTAATTCAAAGTAATTTTGTATATTAGCCAAACTATTAACCTTCAAGCTGTGCAATAATTCAAGCATGAAAGGTTCAATAATCTGTTTTCTTTCTAAAAAGTGTATTCCTTTATCATCATAGCCATACTCTACTTCATATTCTAATTTCTCAGTTACGTTATCAGCTGTAAATTCAATTCCGTCAACTGTAATCGGACCTGTTTCTTTCATGAATTCTTCCAAGACTGTCGGGGTAATTCCCACAACAGCATCAATTTCATCAGCCAATAAACCACCTTCACCCTTATACATTTTTAAAACATTTTCTGCGCTTGCAGTAAAATCCGGCGACCAATTAGCATCACGGAAATACCAACGGTCAACTTTTAAATGTTCCTTTAAAATTTCCGGTGGTGTTGGTTTCCAATCTTCTGGAGTATTTCTATCTATTATCTCAGTACCCTCAACTTTTAAAACTTCACTCCTACCCTTATCTAATCGTACAACTGCATAAACACCCAGAAATCCACCACCAGGCCTCAGCTCAGTATTATTTTGAAAAAGCATCAAATATGTCATTGGTTTGGTAAATCCCAAAAACTGTGGCAAAAATGCTAAAAGTTCCGCATTTTCATCGCCCAGCTTCTTGACTACCTGATCTTGTACAAAACTATTTTGTAAAAATTTTTCCGGCGTCAAATTTTTTACCCAAAAATAACCGTAAACTCCCGCACCGATGAGTAGAAGCAATATTAACAAAGAAAGTTTTAGAAAAAAGTGTTTAAACATAATGAATATAAGTAATTAGTAATTAGTAATTATGATACATGTCTAGAATATATTATCTTAAAATGTAGAATAATTACCATTTACTAATTGTTTTTTACTTAAGTAAAAAACAATTAGTTATTTTAATTTATTACCAGTCAAACCTTTAGACAAATCACTAACATCTAATTACTCCTTTTCTTCTGTGAAATATTAAATCCCAAATATTTACCAAACATCATGTGAGTAATGGCATCTATCGCTGGGATAGCCGAGATAAAAATTAACGATATTGGTAATAATAACCACTGTAATATCATTACAATATATTTGTGGCGGGGATGCGAATCTGGTTTTTTGGGTAAAAGCGGAATACTCAAAATTGCTGACAAAAACATACCAGTCATTGCCATAATCATTAATCTCTCTAAAATATGAGGTGCATTAAAAAATAATGCACTCTGCCTGACTGATTCAGAAGCAACCCACATTGGTAAACGGCCAAGAATTGTAATGACTAAAGCCACCAAACACCAAGACCATTTACCTTCCCACTCAATGAACACCCATTTAAACTTTTTCCAAAGCGGAAACTCTTTGCCTTTTTTGCTGAATTCATTAATTAAATACGGTACATGCTCCACTCCCCAGGCCCAGCGCCTTTGTTGGCAATAAAGATTTTTTAAACTATTCCACCACTTATCATCACGGACAGTATCCATAGAAACGGGGAGATACATGGGTGTGACTTCGTAGTCACCATTGTATGCCAGTAAACATTGATAAAAAATTCTTGAATCCTCGCTCACAATCCGCTTTTCATGAAACCCTGCATCAACTATAGCGCGAAAACTCATTGAATGCGAAGAAAAAGTTACCAAAGCATCCTGTCTCGCCAAACTAGTCATTGTCCAAAATGTCGTACCAAATGCCATGATACGCAAAATTGCCGGAGACTCCCACATGTTATTATTATAAAGCGCAATCGGCTGATAAGAACTGTGCGTTGGGTTGGGGTGGTTACAATATAAATAAGTGAGGTAAGCAAAATATTGCGAATGACAAACAGTATCAATATCAAAAATGGTTGCAATCACATTGCTATAATCCCAATTTTTATTATCAATATATTTTTTTATTTCTCCTTCGGCATAATTTAAATTAGAACCCTTACCAGGAATTTCTTCCATCTGATCAATTGGATGAAGCGTACCGACAATATCGCCAAAGCAATCACCAAATTCATTCTGTATTCGTGACAAAATATCATAATAATGATCTTCTTTTCTAGCTTCTCCAGCCACGACTATCACAAATTTTTCTCTATCATAAACCGCATCACAAACGCTTTGAACAGCTGTTTCCACCACATCCCATTCTTCGTTAAAAAGTGTCAAAAAAACAATATGCCTCTTATCTTTATAATTATCAATTTCGTGCTCAAGCTTATCTTTCCAATCAATTTTTTTAGTTGTACGAAAACGCGACCAAGATAAAATAAGATAAAAAGCAAAATTTGCAACCTTCAAAACCCAATAAATATCAAATAAAATTATAAAATATATCATCCACATTGGACGAACGAATGAAAGAAAAATTGATAAAATCAAAGTCAGCCAGATTGATAAGCCTGGTAATATTTCGTAGAGACGGTATTTTTGATAATCACTTAGCATAAATTGAAATTACAAAACACGTGTCATTGCGCGCGTCCGCCTTTGGAGGAAGGAAGACGATTCGCATCGGCTGACGAAGCAATCCCATACTTTAGCGCTATGAAGACAGGGATTGCTTCGTCATGTATTCTCATTCCTCGCAATGACACCTATTTTAAACTCCTCAAACTTCCCAAAACCCTCTCCCCACTCTTCCTCCACCCTCTCAACCTCAGCGTGTCGGGGTCCTATCTTACACCATTCTAGCAGTTTTTTCAAGCCCTCTTCCCTGCCCTCAGCCACGACTTCAACTGTACCATCTAGCAGATTTTTTACATAACCAATAAGCCCTAGTTCTTGAGCTTTTTGTTTGGTATAATGACGAAAATTTATTCCTTGAACTTGGCCGTGAATTTTTAGCTTTATTTGCTTCATAGTTTTACTTGTCCACAAAAACTCCCACTGAACCTTGACAACATCTTGTCAATATGATATTATAATAATGTAAACATTTGTGAGGGTTTTGGCTCTCCAGCGGTCAATTCATAAACCGCAGACAGGTGTTTACAAATTAAAACGCCCCAAAGGCGTTTTTACTTTTAATCTTCCTCCAAATTACCTGAATAAAAGACTTTTTTTACAGAACCGTTGTTATATTCTTTTTTCCACGATGGATATATACTCCAGAAAAAAGGCAGACCACCCTCAACTTCCTTTATAACTACTTTGAAACGTACCCCTAATAAAACAATAATAGTAATAAAGACATAATATTTCACGATTTTAGGTCGTTTTTCCCAACGGGAATTTATTTTTTGCTTTATTAACATTTGCCTTTCGTCATACTCTTGTAAAGTATGTGACATTTTAATTACCTCAACTACTTTTTTTAAAAGTCTCAATCTAATATATTGTTCTGTCCTAGATCTACCACGGTTCCAGGACTTAGACAGTATATGTTCAAAACCATATTTATTAAACTGGACTTCTTTTTTCAAATACGGACAAAATAGAGAATTTAAACTATCATAATAATCTTTCGCCTCTTTTTTTGTTTTTTCAAATTTCTCATCTAAAATTTCCATATTAGGTTATTATATTTTCCTCACAATCCCCTTGTCTGCATCTACTTCAACCGTGTCACCATCTTTTAATACTTGTGTTGCAATTTTAGTGCCAATGATGCAAGGTTTTTTCATTTCACGAGCTATAATCGCAGCATGACAAGTTATTCCCCCTTCATCTGTTACAAATGCAACTGCTTTTTGCATAACTTGAACCATATCTGGAGTAGTCATAGTAGTTACAAGCACATCACCAAAAACAACTTTTGATAGATTATCTTTATTTTTTACTACCCTAACAACTCCTTTCACCACACCTTTAAAAGCTATGGAGCCTTTAACTTCTTAAAAAATAATCAGACATCAGAGGCACATAAGCCCGAGAAACCACGCAAGTCATTTTTTGATTTTTAAATTTTGGAATTTTATACATAGATTTAACTTTTATTCCCAATATTAGGTTCCCCTGAATAAGTCGCTGAAATATACTGCCCTTTTGGTTGTTTTAGAAGCTCAGGAATAAGATCCTGTACACTATCAATCTTATCTTCTCCAATTGCTAGAAGTGGAATCTGTAAAACATAAGCAAAAGTGTTGGCTACCACACAGGCAATGCGGGTGGAAGTAAAACTGCCTGCACCCACTACTACCATAATACCCTCTGGATTGGCTGTCGGCTGTCGGTTATCAGCTTTCTGATTTGCCAAAAAATTGTCAATGCAATTTAAAAGCTCCCTGTTCATTCTAGAATACTTTTTGTGTTCAATAGAATTCTCATCAAACAATGCTAAGTGAATTGTATCTTTGACCGAAAGGTCGAGGAGTAAATACATAATTAAATTATGTACGAACTACGAAATGCTTACGAAATTACGAACTACGAACTTTTACCTTATGTTCGTAGTTCGTAATTTCGTAAAGCGAAGCGTTTCGTAGTTCGTACATTTATTAAACACCCAATTTATTAATCACCTTCAAATTATCCGCCTCAAATAAAGAATATAAAAACTTATCCATCACGTGCCGACGGTCTTTAAACTCCTGATCAGTCATGATCGTATACATAATTTCAAAACCAAAATCTTTTTCATAATCAGAAATAATTTTAGCTAAGGTTCTCTCCTTTATCTTTCCTACAATAAGCATATCACTAGTCATACCTTCTCGGCCAGTAAATCTACCAGTAAGCAAAAACAAAGATATATCACCGGCTTTATCAGAAATTTCTTTTATAAACTTTTGTTCACCTAAGAGCTGTGCTTTGAGAAGCAGTGCTTGTAGTTCTGGGTATAGAAGTGATTCCTTATCCAAGATATAATATTTACGTAATGTTGATCCCTGGATAGATTTACTAACACCCTCAACATCTATCTCTTTTACCAAACCTAGTTTTAATAACAATTCCAGCTCACGCCGAACTGCATTTATCTGAGTACCAATTAAACGTGATAGCTCGCGCACAAAAAAAGGCTTGTCAGTTTGACGGAATAAAACTCGTAGTAAATTGAATCTGGTCTTTGAACCAAAAAGTTGTTCAAGCATATATTTAAGTCAAAAGTCTATAAAGTCTATAAAGTCTAAAGTCAAAAGTTATTGATTTACTTGATGAAAAAAGTTGGCAATTATTAGCAGATATAGTATAATGTTTATGTAGATAAATTGCAAGTTTAAAAGATAAGAGTTCAAAATGACTTTTACTATGCCTACTGACAGGCAGGACTTTTGACTTTATAGACTTTTGACTCATCACATATGCCAGATATATTGGAAATCAATGAGTTTTTTGTAGAAGGTAACAACCAAGAACGGTCACATGCCCTACTGCATATTACCGAACCCAGTAATCCTGAAGAAAGAAAAAAGGGCTATTTTTTTGCGGTTGCGGAAATTAATAATGGCTCTCTTGAGCAAATAGAACATTTACAACAAATGATTGATGATCTAGAATCAGGATACTATGAAACAGATGATGTTGAAAATAAAAATGCTTTTGAGCTTACTTTAGAATACATAAATCGTCGTGGTCATCATATTCTTCAATACCAAAACTCTCTAACCCATTGTCTGATAGGTGTACTGCGTAAAAATGAAGTATCATTTGCCTATCATGGCAACCCCAATGTTATCCTATTTTACAAAAATAATAAAAACGAACTGGAACAAATAGATGTAATGGATGGCCAAGAACCTGATCTAGATGGAGACCACCTATTTTCATCTATTATTCAAGGCAATGTAAATATTGGTGACTATTTATATATAGCGACACCCCATGTGACAGACTATTTTACTCATGACCGTGTCCAAAAAATAATCAATACGCGAAGTACTAGAAAAAGCACTGAACATATCCAAAAAGTCTTGGGAGATCTGGATAGTGATCTATCTTTTGGAGGAATTTTACTGCATTATCTAACTGAAATACCAAAGACTGGTAAATCCTCTCTATATCAAGAAAAAGGTTCTGATGCCTCCATAAATCAATTGTTAACCAGAGAAAAAACTACCGAGGAAATACTCTCTCCCCCAATACTTAGGGGCGTAAAAAACAGAATGGGAAAATATAAGGAAGCTAGACACAAAAAGAAAGAAAAAAAAATTATAAACGAAGAAAATAATAATAAACGCAGAGGCAATGTAGAAACTAATTTTCGTGAACGAAAAACAAAAGAATCATTACTCAATACAATTTTAATATCAATAGGAAAGGCTTTGGTTTTGTTAGTTGTCAGCTCTTGGCGATTTCTAAAAAAATCAACTCTATTTATTGGTAGAAGTTTGGTACTGCTTATACTATTTATTAGCAACAAAGACAATAAACGTGTTGATGTTATAAAAAACTTCAAAAAAGATATTAATACAAAAAAAGAAAAGATATCTGGATTACCTTTACTTAGTAAAATCCTTTTTATTAGTTCTGCAATTCTAGTAATTATATTTATAACTAGTATTACTATTTATAAGACAAGAGAAAATAAAACTGCTTTGAACCAAACTTATGCCAATCAGATACAAGCTATCATAGACAAAAAAAATGCAGCTGATGCCAGTATCATCTACGGTGATGACCAAAGAGCTGTAATCCTACTGAAAGAAGCTGAAGATATTATTACAAATCTTCCCCAAAATGATCAGATAAAACTAGATAAAGCACTTGAATTAACCAGTGAAGTTAATGAAATTCTCATGAAACTCAGAAATATAACAACAGTTGAAACAAGTCTGATTTCAGACTTAAGTCAATTAAATCCAAATGGTAAGACTTCTCATCTAGTTCAAATAGATAATACTCTCATAGCTTATTCTGAAAAAGATTCCAATTTTTACAAAATAAATTTATTGGATAATAGCGCGGAAACCAAAGATCACACCACAATTAATGACCTTTCAGTGGCTTCAACACCAAAAGAACAAGACATGATAATGTTTGTAAGTAGTGATAATAATATAGCTGAATATAATAAAGAATCTTCGTTAATGTCTACCAAAGATATTGCCTTCCCCGTAGATAATGTAAAATTATCTGATATATTTATTTATAATAGAAAGCTTTATACTTTGGATAGTAGTAATAATCAAATTTATCGTCATAACCAAACCCAGACAGGTTATGATAAAGGTACGGCTTGGATAAAAGATGAAAACATAAATATAAAAGATGCAGTTTCTTTGGCAGTTGACGGAGATTTATTTGTACTAAAGAGCAATGGTGAAATTATAAAAATGTCTGCTGGCTATCAAGAAGAGTTCAACATATCCGGATTAGAGCCCTCATTAGACAATCCCAGCAAAATCTGGACCTACAATGGCCTAAATAATATTTATATTTTAGAATCAACTAACAAGCGTGTTGTAGTTTTAGACAAAGAAGGCAAGATGTTAAACCAATACACAACTGACATTTGGCAAAATCCAACTGATATGATTGTAAATGAAGTAGAAAAAATAATTTATGTTTTGGATAGTAATAAGATTTATAAGTTTGGATATTAATTTTCCATATCCTCTGCTCATTGTCGGTTCCCGAGCTTTAATTTATCAATACAAAAAAGCACTCCCTTATATTGGAGTGCTTTTATCTGTATAATCAAATCTGTTTAAATCTGTTTAAATCAATGCTATTATTTCAACTCAACAGCACCACCAGCTTCTTCGATCTTCTTCTTCATTTCTTCAGCCTCAGCTTTAGCAACACCTTCTTTGATAGTCTTTGGAGCACTATCTACCAATGCTTTGGCATCAGCCAAACCAAGACCAGTGATTTCTTTTATTGCTTTGATAACAGCAATTTTTGTACCACCAGCAGCTACTAATTCAACATTGAACTCAGTTTTTTCTTCAGCAACAGCAACACCTTCACCACCGGCAGGAGCGGCCATCATCATGGCAGGAGCGGCAGCTGATACACCAAATTTTTCTTCCAAGATTTTGACAAGTTCTGCCAAATCAAGGACGGACATTTTTTCAACCTCAGAAACTAGAGATTGGAATTTTTCAGGTACTACGACCTCTGTTTTTTCTTCTGACATAGTATTATGTATTTAAGTTAATAATTTATTATTGACATTCTAATTACGAATATTCGTGTCGCATTCGTTAAATTCGTGTATAATTCGCAACTAAGCTTTAGCTTCCTTAATATTATTAAGAACACTAACAAGATTTCTAATGTTCCCAGCCAAGACATTTACAAAGCCGGACACTGGAGCATTGATAGTACCAACCAATCTAGCATAAAGTTCTTGTTTGCTTGGTAGTTTTGACAATTCTGTAACTTTGGTAGCATCTATGAAGTTTCCTTCTAATACTCCACCAAAAAAACTAACTACATTGTGTTTTTTGGCAAAATTACTCACTATCTGAGCTGGAGCAACTTCATCTTCCATACCAAACAAAGCTGATACACCGCCCTCAAAGGACTTGGTATCAACATCAAAACCAGCTTCAGCCAAGGCTTTTTTAACCAAGGTCTTTTTGCTAGCAACAATACCAATGTTTTGCTCACGACATTTCTGACGCAATTCTTCAGACTCTTTTACTTTTAGACCCTGAAAATTAGCAAAAACAACTGATTTTGAATTTTTGATGCTATCAACCAATAATTTGATAGTTTCTTCTTTTTGTTGTTTTGTTTTAGCCATAAATTAGTTTATTGGATTATTAGTTTATTGGTTTTATCCAATATAGATATATTATCATCGCTCGCTCGGTTATAAAAATATATTAAAGACTTTTTAATTTATTTTTACAACACTCACTCACTCGATAATAAAAAACTGTGGTTTATACCACAGGAATTTGGAAACACAACGACCTTTTCCAAGAAACTAGTTAACTACTAATCAAATTAACCAAATTTCTAATGTATTTCCTCGATGGCAAATTAAGGGTTTCCCCAGCCATTGTCTGTGGACATCATGATTTTCATGACCTCAATATAATATCATAAATAAAAAAACCTGTCAATAGACCGTTATAGCTCATAAATAATGTTACCGAAACACTAGCGGATAGTTCATAAATCGGTTACTATGGTTGTCTATGAATATGACAACCAAAAAAGACATTTTTAAGTCACATCTTGCCGAGTGGTTGGCAATAAGGGGAGACCG
>JBDRSF010000018.1:0-33415 GCA_043825135.1 Candidatus Magasanikiibacteriota bacterium | reverse complement strand
AGAAAAAAATATTAATTGTGGAGGATGAAAAACCGATGTCTCGAGCTTTGGTTTTGAAATTAAATAATTCTGGTTATGAAGCCAAGCCGGCTTACGATGGTCAAGAGGCCTTGGATATATTGACCAAAGAAAAGTTTGATTTGATATTACTTGATTTGATGATGCCAAGAGTTGATGGTTTTGGTGTGTTAGAGGAAATGAAGAAGCGGAGTGATAACACTCCGGTAATTTGTTCAACTAATTTGAGTCAGCCATCTGATATTGACAGAACCAAGGCTTTGGGTGTAAAGGATTATTTTGTAAAGTCAGATACACCAATTAGTGAAGTTATAGAGAGAGTTGCCAGAGTATTGGCTAACAAATAATTTTCTATATCAAAAATATGCAAATTGATGATAAAAAATTAAAAAGTATTCTCTTGGCAGAAAATTATATAACCAAGGAAAATGTATTGGTAGCTGAGGATTATGCTCGGGCACACAATACAACAATTCGTGATTATTTGTTGTCTGAAGGAATTATGGATAAAAATTTACTTGGTCAAGCTATTGCTGAGTATTTTAAGGTTTCTTATGTTGATTTGAGTAAAATGAAGATAGGAGAAGATGTTTTGCACTTGGTTCCAGAACTGGTTGCTAGAAAAAAAGGTATAATTGCTATTAGTTTGGATCAAGGGATTTTAAAGATTGGAATGACAGATCCGACTGATTTGGAGATGATTCATTTACTTGAAAAACGGGTTGGTGTAGAGGTACAGCCTTACTATATTACAGAGCAGGATTGGGAAGACACAATGTCAACTTACAAAAGTACACTAAGAGACGAATTTGTTAATATTTTTACTGAATTAAAAAAACCAGAACTATCAAAAGATGCACGTGATGAAATGACAATTAAAATGGTTAATACTTTAATGCAGTATGGTTATGAAAATAAATCTTCTGATATTCATATTGAACCATATGAAAACAAGCTCTTAGTTCGTTTTAGAATTGACGGTGTAATGCATGATGTCTTAGATATTCCTAAGGACTTTTCTGAATTAATAATGAGTCGTGTTAAAATCTTATCAAAAATGCGAACTGATGAACATCGGGCAGCTCAAGACGGTAAGTTTAGATATAAAACCGGTGATGAAACCATTGATGTTAGAGTCTCGGTTTTACCAGTTACCCATGGTGAAAAGACAGTAATGAGGCTTTTGTCAGCCAAGAGCCGTCAATTTAGTTTAGCAGATTTGGGGTTAGGGGATCATGATCTGAGCAAATTAAAAAGTGCCATGAAGCACCCGCATGGTATGATATTGGTTACCGGCCCAACTGGCTCTGGAAAAACTACAACTCTTTATGCGGTTTTAAAGATATTAAACAAACGTGATGTAAACATTGCTACAATTGAAGATCCTGTGGAATATGATATTGAGGGTATTAGTCAGATTCAAGTTAATACTAAAACTAATTTGACCTTTGCTGGTGGTTTACGTTCAATTGTCCGTCAAGATCCAGATATTATTATGATTGGAGAAATTAGAGATGAGGAAACGGCTGGTATTGCAATTAATTCAGCCCTGACTGGTCATTTGGTATTATCAACTTTGCACACCAATGATGCAGCCACTACTTTGCCAAGACTTTTAGATATGGGTATTGAACCATTTTTAGTAGCTTCAACAGTTAATGTAATTGTTGCTCAGAGGTTGGTAAGAAAGTTATGTTCAAATTGCCGAGTTTCGTATACAGTTTCAGAAGAAGATCAGAGATTATTATTTGCTGAGTCACATATCAAGGAAATTTTAGAAAAAAAGGGTTACAGTGACCTTGGTGAGTTGCGTCTTTATAAAGGTGCTGGTTGTAAAGTTTGTGGTAATTCTGGATACAAAGGCAGAATCGGTGTTTTTGAAGTTTTGGAAATGGAAGAAAATATTCGTGAATTAGTTTTGAAACAAGCTTCTAGTGATGAATTGACCAAAAAAGCTAGAGAAAACGGCATGACAACTATGATGGAAGATGGGGTTGATATGGTATTAAATGGTGTTACAACTACTGAAGAAGTTTTACGAGTGACGAGAGAGTGAACACTCGGCCTGTGACGGCCTCAAAACACGAAAACACCCGCCCTTGCGCCACCGCTAAAGCTATAGCGACACGCGGTCGGGCTTAAAACACAAAAACACGAAAACACCATTCAACAAAGATAAAAAAGCTAAATTGTGTCATTGCGAGAAGCCCCTATGGAATAAGGGGCGACGAAGCAATCCCAGTGAATTTGCAACGTTGCTATCCCATCGGGATTGCTTCGTCCCGATGCGAATCGGGACTCGCAATGACACGATATTTAATTATTGATTTTATGCCTGAAAAAAAAGATGACAAGTTATTTAAAAAAAGTATTTCAATAGGTGGAGTTAGTCTGGCTCAATTGGTGGAATTTGCTAGAAATTTGGCAGTAATGATAAAATCTGGTTTGACTATTGTAGATGCTTTGCGGATAACAAAAAGTACAGCGCAGGGAAAATTTAAAAATTCAATTGCTGGAGTATTAAAATCAGTTGAATCAGGAAATTCTTTGTCATCTTCTTTAGCTAGATATCCAAAGATTTTTTCTGGTATGTTTGTTAGTGCCACTTATGCTGGCGAGAGTTCTGGTACACTAGAAAAAAATCTGGATAATTTGGCCGAACATTTAGAAAAGAAAAAAGAATTAACTTCTAAGATAAAAGGTGCGATGTTATATCCAATTGTGGTTTTGATAGCGGCATTTATTTTGGGTTTGGCTATGGCATTTTTGGTTTTGCCCAAAATTATACCTTTGTTTGAAGGTCTTAAAACTGATTTACCTCTTACTACTAGAATATTGATAAAATCATCTCATTTTATTGATGCGCATGGTTTAGAATTATTTTTAGGAATTGTTATTTTTGTGGTTTTTATGTCTTGGCTGTTGAAGCAAAAATTTGTTTTCCCAATTACTCATTGGTTGTGGCTCAGAACGCCGATAGTTAAGAAGATCATAATTAATAGTAATCTAGCTACTTTTAATAGAACATTGGGGCTCATGTTAAAAAGTGGTTTAAATATAAATGAAGCTTTGTCGGTTTTGAATGATACTTTTAATAATTATTATTATAAAAAAATTATTTATAAAGCCAATGAAAGTGTTAGTCGAGGAATAAAATTATCTAATCATTTGGCACAATATGAAAAACTTTTCCCTAAAATGGTGGTAAGTATGATAAAAGTGGGGGAGGAATCTGGTAATTTGGAAGAAACACTGTATTATCTGGCCAATTATTATGAAGTAGAAGTTGATAATGCTACTAAATCATTATCTACAGCGATTGAGCCAATTTTGTTAATTTTTATTGGTCTTTTTGTTGGCTTCTTGGCTTTGTCTATTATTACCCCGATTTATAGTATTACGGGTAGTATCAAATAAAACAGGTCGCTCCTCTGGAGCTAAACATATTTTTCGCAATTCTATTCTACAAACAGTTGGCTCCTAACGGAGCCAGCCCATTAAAATATGATTTGTGAATATTCACCCAGCCCCAGCGGGGCGTCCTGTTTGTAGAAGAAAATTCAAACATATAATATTAAGCTCTAGAGGAGCGACCTGTTTATGAATACTAGTATGTTAGTTTTTAAATTAAAAAATAGTGCTGGGTTTACTTTGGTAGAACTTTTAGTTGTTATTGGTTTAGGGGCGATATTAGTTGGAGCATCAGCTGTTATCTATGGTAATTGGCAAGTGTCGGCTCAATTAAACGAGAGTACCGCCGAGTTAACTCAAAATTTACGGACAGCCAGACAGAGAAGTGTGGCTGGTCTTAATAATTCCGGTCATGGAATTTTTTTTGATATAGACTCAGTCGGACAGGATAGCTATGTTTTGTATCAGGGATCTTCTTATGCAACCAGAGATGATGATTATGATAGATTAATAAAATTTAGTCAATCTTTGGAAATTACAGTAACTGATTTTACTTTGATTGGTAATGATGTTGATATTAATTTTTCTCAGGGTTTGGGTCAGGTAATAAATACTGGAATTATTACTTTGACACATAGCGTGGAGGGAAGTAGAGAGGTAGTGGTGAATGAGCTTGGGGTTATTGAATAGCGATCCGAATGACCCGAATCGACATCCGAATGACCCGAATAACGATAGCGATCCAAATAACGATAGCGATCCGAATGACCCGAATTACATCCGAATTATCCTAATGTGTTTATTAGGGTCATTCGGATTAATTTGTAGATTAGGATCGATATGAATAATAAAGGTCAGTCATTATTGGAAGTCATCGTAGCGATGGCGATTTTTGCGTTGATTAGTTCGGCAATGGTGAGTTTGTCTTTGGGTGGTTTGTCAGCTTTGGAGCAGGGTGGTGAACAGACCGAAGCTGAGGCTTTGGCACAAGAAGGGGTTGAAGCGGTGAGGGCCATCAGAGATGGTGCTTGGAATAAACTTGTTTATGCAACTAGTTCTGTTGAAATTAATGGTAGTGAATGGGAGTTTACTGGTGAAGATGCAACTGAAGTAATCGGTCAATACACGCGCACTATAAGTTTTTCCGACGTTTGTCGCGATAGTAATGATGATATCGTTGCTTGTCCTGGTAGTTATACTGATTTACATAGTAAAAAAGCTATTGTTACTGTGGATTGGGAAATCCGCCCGGGAGTGAATAATTCAGTCCAAAAAATTACTTATCTGACAAATTGGGATTCAATTGATTGGGTGCAAACGGACTGGAGCAGTGGAGCCGGACAATCAATTTGGTCTGATGCTACTCGTTATGATAGTGATGATAGTAATTTGGATTATGGTGATTCAGGTGAAATAAAATTAGCATCTCTCGGTGGTGGTGGTTGTGGTGCTAAGGTTTGGTCGTTTGTTAGTTCTTCAGACTATACTTTTGATAGTGAAAAAATAGAAGTAACTGGTGGGGTTGCTCAGCTTTTTAGTTCTGGTGGTGGGGGAATGGATGGTTTTACTCAGGGTATGTGGCATTTGGATGAGTCTAGTGGTGATATTATAGATTATTCAAGTAATAGTAATGATTTGGATCATGATAAGGGTTCACCACAGTACAGCCAGAGTGGAAAATTTGCAAATTCTTTGGATTTTAATGCCAACAGTTCACGTTATATTAATCACGGTTCACAAACCGGCCTAAATTTTACCACTTTTTTTACTATTGAAGCTTGGGTTTATCGTGATGTGGTGGCTACAACTTATGAATCCGTTGTGTCTAAGTGGCGTGAAACTGGTAATAAAAGATCTTATGCTTTGGTCATAAATCCTAACAATAAATTGGAGTTATGGGTTTCAAGTAATGGTTCAAATGAGACGATACTCACAGCCGTCAACACACTGCCAACCAGTAGTTGGGTGCATATTACAGCCACCTATGATGGATCAAATTTATATATTTTCCAAAATGGTGTCTTAGAAAATCAAGTATCTTATTCTAGTGGTATAGCTGATAAAGCGTCTTTTTTTAGTATCAGTGGAGCTGACAAATTTAATGGAGGCAATGCTTTTTTTGATGGTAAAATTGATGAAGTGCGAATTTCTAATACTGCTCGTTGGACGAGTGGATTTACTCCACCGACATCAGCCTATGGTCCAGCTAGTTATTCAATAGATGTACCATCAATTAATCCAAATATTTCTGAAACTGTAACAGAAATTGATGCTTGGTCATCTTTTTCCGAAACAGCCACAAAAAATGGCGGAGAAATATATTATCAACTATCAGATGATGATGGTTTCAGTTGGAGATATTGGGATGGTTTGGATTGGGGAGTGGCTGGAGGAAGTGATTATAATACAGCTACAGATATAAATACTAATATTTCAAGTTTTTCTACCTCAACTGGACAAATAATGTTTAAAGCTTTTCTTGAAAGTGATGGTAGTCAACTAGTTCAATTAGACGAGGTGGAAATTTCTTGCTCACAAAGTTATGAATGGCCTTTTAGCACGGCAGAAAATTATAATTATGATGATGAAAAAATAGAAGTTACGAGTGGGGTGGCACAATTAATTGCCAGTGGTGGTGGCTTGGTTGAAGGTGATACTTTGAATAATGAATTTGGTTCCAATTCAGATGGTTGGAGTTTTAATACTTGGAGTAAGGGAGGTGGAGATGTGACACCAACAGGTATTTGGCAATCCTCGGGAGGAAATCCAAGCGGATATGTTGATATTAATATTCCTTCTAATGCCAAAAATGATAAAGTTGGTGGTTATTGGCAACAGTCAATTAATATTACAGAAGACAGTGCTGATGTGACTTGTTCATTTGATTGGTCAATTTTGGATTGGACAGCCAGTAATGGAGTTGATGATTATCAGATTTATATTTTTTTGGATGATTCGACTGGCGAACCTAGTACAGGTGATGCTATTTGGTCTTCTGGAGAACAGGGTAGTGCAAGTGCTTGGTCAGGACAACAAGATATTGATTGCTCAGCTGTAGCTAGTTCGGCTGATACCTATTATTACAAAATAGCGGTTTGGCTAGATGCAAAAAATAAAAATACTGGCCCCATTAGAGCCGGGTTTGACAATGCCAGTGTGCATTGGGAAAAAAGTACAGCATCATCTTATTCAACTGATAGTCCATCAATAAATCCGACAGCAACTTTTTCAGTTTCTACTTCAAGTTTAAATGCATGGAATACATTTGCTGAGGTGGCAACAAAAAATGGCGGAGAAATTTATTATCAATTATCAGATGATATTGGTAGTACATGGCAATATTGGGATGGTGGATCATGGTCATTAGTTGGGGGCGGTGATTATAATACTGTTGTAGATGTGAATACTAATATTTCAACTTTCTCTACCACAACTGGTCAAATAATGTTTAAAGCATTTTTGGAAAGTGATGGTATTCAGCAAGTTGAGTTAGATAGTGTGACAGTTGCTTGGGGTGAGGGTGGAGGTGGTGGAGGTGGTGGTTTTGCAACTTTTGGCTATTTAATATCTTCAGCATATGATATGGGTGACACTTCACCAGTGCAAATTTTGGAATGGGATGAAGACGTTTCTAGTTGTGATCCAACTTGCGATATTAAGTTACAACTTAGGGTGGCACCAGATTCGGGCGGTTCACCTGGTGCTTGGACTAGTTGGTCAGGTAGTGGTGGTGCTGGAACATATTTTACTAATCCTTTTGGCACCCTATTATCTACCGATTTAAATGATAGACAGTGGGTACAGTATCGGGCGGAGTTGAGTGGGGATGGGGTTAGTAGTCCGGTGTTGCAAGAAGTTCGTGTTAACTATAAGTAGCGATCCGAATAACCCGAATCGACATCCGAATTATTCTAATGATGAGTGCGATCCGAATGACCCGAATTACATCCGAATTATCCAAATAACATCCGAATTATCCAAATAAAAGTATGGGCAAAATTTTATACAAAGATCTCTCATATGAGATAACAGAATTATGTTTTAAAGTTCAAAAAAAGTTGGGTAGGTTTTGTCGTGAGATACAATATGCAAATGAGTTTGAAAAAATGTTGATAGAAAGTAAAATAAAATATAAACGTGAATATCGTTTAAATAATTTTAAAGTAGATTCCCCAAAGGGAAACATAGTAGATTTTTTAATAGAGGACAAAATAATTATTGACTTAAAGGCAAAAAAATTTATTACTAAGGAGGATTATAATCAAATGCAGAGATATCTGCAATCAGCTGATTTAGAATTGGGTATGGTTATTAATTTTAGAAATACATATTTAAAACCAAAAAGAATTTTGAATAGTAAACATTCTGGATTTTATAATAGCGATTCGAATAACGAGAGCGATCCGAATGACCCGAATAACATCCGAATTATCCGAAATAGCGATCCGAATGTTACAAATTCGGGTCATTCGGATGTCGATTCGGATAATTCGGGTCGCTCAAAAGGCTTCACTTTGATAGAGACATTGATCTACATCGCTATCATCGGTGGAGTTATGGCGACCTTTATTAGTTTTGGGTTGGGTATTTCGCAAAATCGTAACAAGGTTTATGCCAAACAAGAGGTGCAGGCCAATGCGCGGATAGCCTTAGATATTATTAGTCAAAAAATAAAAATGGCTGATGGGATAAATATTGCCTCGTCAACTTTTGATGCTGATCCTGGAGTGCTGTCATTATCTATGGCAAATAGTAGTTTGAACCCAACTGTTTTGCAATTGAATCAAGACGATGGAATATTACAGATAACTCAAGGAGCAGGTGATCCGATTTTTATTACTAGTGATAAGGTAAAAATAACTAATTTGGTTTTTACTAATTTAGGTGGAGAAAATGAGCGGGGGAATATAAAGATAGATATGACGGTAGAATATGATAGTGATGGAGATGTCAGTTTTAGTTCTAGTCAAAGTTTAACCACAGCTGTTAGTTTACGACAATAGTGTATCTATGTCATTGCGAGGAGACCCTATGAAATAAGGGGCGACGTGGCAATCCCATTCTTAAATGCAACAAAGCCTGGGATTGCTTCGCCCTGATGCGAATCAGGACTCGCAATGACACTGGGGACTGTATTGGTTATATTCTATTTTAGAAATTATGATTAATTATTTTAAAACTAAGATTATGATTAATAACGATCCGAATGTTTCAAATTCGGGTAATTCGGGTGTCGATTCGGATAATTCGGGTCGCTCAAACAATTCGGATGTTATTCGGATAATTCGGATCGCTGATATTTTTAATAAAGATAAGCGAGGAGCTGCGGCTCTACTTACTGTAATAATAGTCGGAGTAACCTCCTTGATTTTAGCTTACAGCGCATCAATTTTAAGTTTAGGTGAGTTAGAAATGGGGTATGGATCACAAAAGGGATCGGAAACAGCCAGCGTGGCGGATGGTTGTGCTGAAGAAGCAATGCAACGTTTGCGAATGGACGCAAGTTATGCTGGTGGAGTATTGAATGTGGGGTCGGGTTCGTGTATAATAGGTATAGAAAGTAATGGTAATGATAGGGTAGTTACGGCAACTGCTAGTATTGGTAATAATTATAAAATTTTTCAGATTAATCTGACTCTAAATGGCAGTAGTATTGTGATAAATTCATGGCAAGAGATATAAAATTAATTTTTTTATATGTTTGGTAAAAAATATGTCGGCTTAGATATAGCTGACCGAACAATTGAAATTGCCGAAGTAAAAACAACTGGTAGCAAAAACGAGGTTGTGAGTTTAGGCAGGGTTTTTTTGGAAGAGGGGGTGGTGGAGAGAGGTAGAATTATTGATAAAAATAAACTAGCTCAAGCGCTTAAAATTCTTTTCGCAGAGGCTAAACCAAATCCAATTGAGCCGGCCAATATAATTTTTGGCTTACCAGAGGCGGAGGTTTTTACGCATATTTTTACTACACCAGATGAAAAGAAAATTGAAGATGCAATAGAACAAGAAATAAATCAATCAATTCCAGCTTTGTTTAAAGATCTAATATATTCCTATAAGGTTTTAAACAAAAAGGATAATGAATTAAAAATTTTTGTTATTGCTTGCTTAAAAGAAGTGTTGCAGGAATGGAGAGATTTTTTCAGTGAACAAGGGATTGATGTAGAGATTTTTGATACTGAAGTACTAGCAAGTTTTCGTGATATATTTTTCGAACCACCAACTTCGCCTGTATGTTTAGTGGATATTGGCTCAGCAACTACGCGAGTGGGTATTTTTGACTCTAATGGTCTGTGTATGTCATATTTTTCCGGACATGCTGGTGATTTATTTGATATTGTTATTGCAGAAAAATTAGGAATTAGTGCAGAGATTGCTCAGCAAAAGAAAAAAGAATTGGGTTTTTTATTGGGAAATGAGATTTATGAAAGTTTAGCCGATCCTCTTACTGATCTAGTCAAAAGCATCAAACAAAATTTACAATTTTTTGAAGCCCAAAGTTTGAAGAAAGTTGAAAAAATAATTTTGTTGGGAGGCAGTAGTCTAATGAAGGGGTTAGCTGAATTTTTTGGAGAGCAGTTTGCCTTGCCAGTTGAAGTTGCTAGTGCTAAGTCAATAAAAGGCGAATTGCCTTTGGAATATTTGGGAGCTGTTGGATTAGCACTCTATGGATTGGAAAAAAAATGGCAAAAAAGTGATCCTGTGTTTGATATGCAAGAAATAAAATTGTCAAATCCAAAACCAAATCCCCAAATAAGTTTACCTGATGAAGAAAAAGAAAAGGATGGTTCAATTATGGTTGCGCAACCAAAAAATCATCATAAAATAAGTGTGGATGTTTTGATTTTTTTGACACTGTTGTTGGTCGCTGGAGCAATCGCTTGGTGGTATTTTGTAATTATGAGGTAACTTGTTAGAATTGTTAGCTTTGCTTATTATCAATAATATATAATTTAATCAATAAATGTGATCCCCGTGTCATTGCGAGTCCTGATTCGCATCAGGGCGAAGCAATCCCATTCTTTAACGAGATAAAGCCTGGGATTGCTTCACTTCACTGCGAAGTGAAGTTCGCAATGACACAAATTCGCCGGTTTGTCTTTTGTGGAGGATATGAACAAAGTTGGATTATCAAATAAATAATTAACCAATTATTAAAAAAAAGAATAAAACTAATAATCTCTAGCGGGTAAGAGGAGGCTTACCTGTAGTTGATTGTTCATTATAAAGGTCGATATTCAAGTAATAAATTAACTTAAATAATATATGAGAAATAACAAAAATAATAAGGGATTTATCCAGCACTATTTTTTTCTTAAGAAAAAAAATAGTGCTGGATTTACCTTAATTGAATTATTAATCGTTATTGCTATTATTGCTATTATTGCTGCTGTGGTATTTGTAGCTCTTGATCCTCTAACTCGTTTTCGTGATGCTAGGGACTCACGTCGTTGGTCAGATGCTAGTGCACTTATGAGTGCTATCAAAGTTGACCAAGTTGATAATGGTGGGGCTTATTTAACTGCTATTACCAATACCACTGATGATGTCGTCTATATGATTGGTACAGCTACTACTGGTTGTGATGATGCTTATGATGCTGGTAATTGTGAAGTTGAAGTGGTGGCTGACACTTCCTGCGTAGATTTAAGTGGTTTGGTAACTGAAGGATATATTGGTAGTGTTCCAGTTAGTCCTAACGGCGCTGGTACCTGGACATCGTCCATTACCGGATATACACTCACCAAAGCATCAACTGGAATTATTACTATTCAAGCTTGCGAATCAGAAAATAGTGATCCTATATCAGTTTCACGATAATATAGTCAATTAGAGGGCATCAGACTTTTTTTGATGCCCTTGATAGTGAATATATTTTTATGCCTGTCATACTTTTTATTGGACACAATATTTTTACCATTATTTGGGTTATTATAACCATGCTTATTACAAGCTTGATTGCTTTTGTGACTGTTTTTAAGTTGGAAGAAGAAATAACCGTCAGGCATCAGGCTGAAAAAAAATTAAAAAATAATTTGAAGGAATTGGACAAGGCTAAAAGGGAAATTGAAAAAGAAAAACAAAAGCTTCATGCAGTACTTTCTTCAATGGGGGAGGGGCTAATAGTTTGTAACAAGGCTGGGGTTATTTCAATGGTGAATTATGCTGGTGGTGCTTTATTGAGAAGGCCACCAGAAGATATTTTTGGAAAAAAATTAAATGATTTGGTAAGTTTTTATTATGAGAACAAGAATAAGAAAAAAATATTACCCATGGCAATAATTAAAAAAGTTTTAGAGTATCCGGATATAATTACAGTTAGTCCTAATGATCGGCTTTATTTACAAAATAGTGGAAAAGTTGTTTTCCCTGTCACTATGGTAATTGCACCGCTTTTACAAAAACACGAGGATTTGGCAATTATTTTGTTTAGAGACGCAACTAGAGAGGTAGATATAGACAGGGCTAAATCAGAATTTGTTTCACTGGCTTCGCACCAGCTCCGCACGCCACTATCTACCATGGGTTGGTATGCACAAATGATGTTGGCTGGTGATGCTGGTAAAATTACTAAATCACAAAAGGAATTTTTGAATGAAATAGAAGATAGTAATAAGCGGATGGTGGAATTAGTGGATTCACTACTTAATACATCTCGGATTGAGCTGGGTACTTTTTCAATCCAGCCACAAGAAGTGAATATTTTGGAAACAGCCAAGAGCATGTTAAAAGAGCTTGATCCACAAGTTAATGAGAAAAAAATAAAATTGGCAGTCAAATTACCAAAGAAGATTCCCAAATACATGGCTGATCCAAAACTATTACGCATTATCTTTCAAAATTTACTAACTAATGCTGTAAAATATACACCTGAAAAAGGCAAGGTGAGTTTGAACCTAGAGATAATTGACCAGAAGAAAAAGAATGGTTACTTTTTGCTCACAGTAGAAGATTCTGGTTTTGGTATTCCTAAGGATGAACAACATAAAATATTTACCAAGATGTTTCGTGCTACCAATGCACAAAAAAAGACAATTGATGGCAATGGGTTGGGATTATATCTAGTAAAATCAATCCTTGATCATGCTGGTGGTAGAGTTTGGTTTACCTCAGCAGAAAACAAAGGCACAACCTTTTTTGTAGAATTGCCTTTGAGTGGTATGGAAGTGAAAGAGGGGGCGAAGAGTTTGAGTTAACATTAGGTGAAATAAAATTAAAATCGTAGAATTTGATATAGATAGAGTGATCAGGTGTCATTGCGAGACCTGATTCGCATCAGGGTGAAGCAATCCCAGCCTTCATAGCATTAAAGTATGGGATTGCTTCGCTCCTATCGTCGCTCGCAATGACACCTGTTTCGTGCTCACAGGGCATCAATATTCTTTGATAATTGTGATCGTTGGATTATCTCGGCAGAGGAATGTTCTCTGGGTATAAATTCAGGATTAAGAATTATAAATAGTAAATTTAGTTTCCCCTAGTTTAGTTTAAAAATTTTATGATAAGAGTACAGCCAAACAATTATGCGTTTATTGATGCTCAGAATCTTTATTTGGCTATTGATGGATTGGGTTGGAAATTGGATTATAAAAGATTTAGAGTCTACTTGAAAGAAAAATACGGTGTTGAAAAGGCTTATATGTTTATGGGTTTCTTGCCTGAGAATCAAGTATTGTATAATTTTTTGCAATCTGTTGGTTATATTTTAATTTTCAAGCCTATTGTTTTTAATGACAATGGTTATGTAAAAGGAAATTGTGATGCCGAGCTCGTTTTACAGGTCATGATTGATTTTGATGAATATAATCAAGCAATAATAGTGAGTGGTGATGGTGATTTTTACTGTTTAGTGCATTATCTCAATCAGCACAACAAGCTCGCAAAAGTATTGGCACCGTCAAGTGAAAACTGTTCCTCGCTACTTACCAAAGCTGTTCGTAATAAATTATCTCTAGTTAGTGATTTGAAGAAAAAATTAGAATATAAAAAACAGCCTAAAATAAAAGGACCCCACACGGACGGAACCGTATAGGGGACTTTTAATGGTTACTACAAGTAAAGTATAACAAGGTAATATATTTTTGTCAATCTAATCAAAAAACAAAACTGTGGATAAGAATAGAGAAAAAACGTACTGGACAACTCTTAAAAATCGTCTAAAAAATGAAGGAAGTGAAGTGGTCACAAAATGTGACCAGTTGAAAATGTTGGCTCAGGATGGGAAAATGAGAGAAACAGACGTGGCCGATGAGAAAACAATTTTTCGCTTGATTCAATCTTTTCCAAGTAAAAAGGCCGAGCCGATAAAGATTTGGCTGGCAAAAGTCGGTTACGAAAGAATAGAAGAAAATTAAAAAGTTAAAATAAAAAAAATTAAACACAAAAATTAAGTATAGAATAATACATAGAATTAAACATAGAATAATACATAGAATTAATTTTATTCAATATGCCGAGAAGAAAGTTAGAAGACAAAAATATCCGAAAACTTGGTCGGATGGGGTCGGGTAAGAGTGCTTTTGTTACTTTGCCAATAGATTGGATTCGTGATTTGGGGTGGAAGAGTAAGCAAAAGCTAAAACTTAAGAAAACTGGAAAGAAAATTATTATTGAGGATTGGGAGTAAATTAAAATGTAATTTAATTTAGAAATGGTAAACATTAAAAAATTATTATGTTTTTTAAAAATAAAAAATGCAGGTCAGGTAAAATTCAAGATAATTTCTCTATTCTCGCTTCTCAACAATTACGTTCCCCTCTAGCGACTATTAGATGGTATGATGAACTTTTGTTGGAGAACAAGAGAATTGATACAAAGACCCAAAAGAAATATTTACTAAAAATAGAACAGGCTGCGAAAAGGATGGCAGAAATAATAGAGAATTTACTTATTATTTCTAATATTCAGTTAGGTAAATATGTTTTTAAGATGGAAGATTTTTCCATTAATAAGTTAGTTGTATCAGTATTGAACAATTGGAAATTTGAGACAAAAGAAAAAAAAATAAAATTTGAATTCAAAAAAGAATTTATTAATGGGTTAGAGGTGATGTTAGATAAAAAATTAGTTTATATTATTTTGGATACCTTGTTACACAATGCCATTAAATATACTCCAGAAAAAGGCAAAGTTTCTTTACAAGTAAAAAAAGAAGATGGTTTAATCAAGATTATAGTTTCTGACACTGGGTATGGTATGCCACAGCACGGGCAGGCCAAAATATTTGGAAAGATATTTGGAGCTGATAATACAAAAGATTCAGATTTGGGTAGTGTGGGCTTAGGTCTTTATATTACAAAACAAATTGTTGAAAAGTGTGATGGGAGGATTTGGTTTGAATCACTTAAAAATAAAGGTACGAGGTTTTTTGTAGAGTTGCCACTGGTTGAACAGAATTAGTGTTTTTTTGATAATAAAAATACGTATTTAAATACGTATTTTTTAATATAATTATTTACGTAAATTTTTATTTCGCCTGTGGCTATAAAATAAAAATCGTTTAGCCCCATGGGGGGTGTACTGTTTGTAGTAGAAAAAAAAAGAATTAAAAAAAGCTCCGTAGCCTTCGGTCGTGAGCTCAGGCCGAACGGGAGCGACCTGTTATTTGCAAAGAATAATCTAAACAAGCAGGTCGCTCCTCTAGAGCTAAAATATATTTCTAATGATTCAAACTACAAACAGTTTGCTCCTAACGGAGCTCATATTCTCCCGACGAAATGCTTTCGTTGTGCTCCAGGAGGGAATCTCCCGCCTCAGCGGGATCCCGTCCTTTACAGGCGGGAGAACCCCCATTAACGGTTCTCCCGATATCACTTCGTGTAAATCGGGATAAACTCCAACCGTTGTGTTATCCATTATTTTGTGCACCCGGCAGGAATCTCCCGCCTCAGCGGCGGGATCCCGTCCTTTACAGGCGGGAGAACCCCCTTCATCGGTTCTCCCGACGAAATGCTCTATTGTGCTCCAGGAGGGAATCGAACCCCCATTAACGGTTCCGAAGACCGTTGTATTATCCATTATACCACTGGAGCATTTGTCGGGATAAACTCCGACCGATGTTCTATCCGTTGAACTACGGGTGCATTATAAAACACGATATAAAATACACATAATGCGATACAAGATATTTTTTCTTCGTTGTATTTTAATACGTGTATATTGTATCGTGTTTCAGTACGCCGTCTGGGGCTCGAACCCAGGACCTTAGGATTAAGAGTCCTCTGCTCTACCAGCTGAGCTAACGGCGCATAATCTCACTAAAACACCCGCCCTGCGGGCTTAAAACACTCGTCCGACTTCGTCGGACTAAAAACACGAAAACACTCCTATCTAATTCGTACTTACTAAATCTAAAACATTTATTATTAAACCCACTATATTTAGTCTATTATAGTGATATAGATATTTTTTCTTTATTGCGCAGTGTTTTTGTGTTTTCAGGCCCGTCAGGGCCGTGTGTTTTTGTGTTTTTGTGTTTAGCCTACATATTCCTCACTCGGATCTCTCTTCAATATCTCAATCTTCGGCCCTTTCCAACCTTTAACTTTCAAAGCTTCTTCAGCGGCACTGACTTGGGCTTCTTGTTTGCTGGTGCCAGTACCTTGGGCAATTTTTTCTTTATCTAGATATACCGCCACAATAAATTCTTTGGCGTGATCTGGTCCTTCTTCTTTTGTTACTTTATAAGTAGGTGTAATACCAACAATTTCTTGAGACGATTCTTGAAATCTTGATTTTGGATCCATCCAAAGTCCGTGTTCTAATACATTATCTAGTTTACTAACAACCCAGCGTAGGATAAATTGTTTAGTTATATCCCAACCTTGGTCAACATAAATTGCACCTATAGTTGATTCCATTACTTTTGCCAAGATATATTCTCTGGCTTTAGTGCCCTGATCTTTTGATTCACCATGGCTCAAGAATAAATATGGTTCTAGTCCAATATCAATGGCAACTTCAGCACACATCTTTGCATTTACAAGTGCAGCACGCCAATTCGTTAACTCGCCCTCTGGATTCAAATAATTTTCAAATAAAAATTCAGTAACTACTAATTCAAGCACTGCATCTCCCAAAAATTCCATACGTTCATTGTGACCGAGAGGGAAGTCGCGGTTTTCATTTAAAAAAGATCTGTGTACTAGAGCTTGAACAATATAATTAGGATCATTGAATTTAATCCCAATTCTTTCTTCCAAGTCAGGAAAGTTTTTTTCTTTGTAGGCATCGACGGTTGGTTGTGTCATATTAGTATATTATTAATTATATACTAATATACGAATGTACTAATGATACGAATGCTATACGAATTCCTGTCTAGAAAAACATTAGTATAGCATTAGTATAATTAGTATTATTAGTATATTGGTATGTTAAGCTTCTTTATTGATATCCTTGTATATTGCACCCAATATTCCATTTACAAATTTACCAGATGATTGTCCGCCGTAAGTCTTGGCAATTTCAATTGCTTCGTTGATAGCAACTTTTGCAGGAATTTCATCATTTAAAAGTAATTCATAAATCCCAATCCGTAAAATATTCCTGTCAATTAGATTGATTTGATCCATTGGCCAATTGGTGGCATAGTCAGTTATTACTTTATCTATTTTTGGTAAGTTTTCAATAATTGCATTAATGGTTTCTTCAATATATTCTTGTTCATCTTCTATGCCTACGCCAAATTCAACTAAGCTTTGTTCAATAATAGCCGGAATATCAGCAGTTGGTTGTCCACGAAAATCCCACTGGTAGAGTGCCTGAAGGATTATTGTGCGAGCAAGATGGCGACTGGACATAGGATTACATTAATGAGTGTTTTTAGAGTATTTATACTTTTGATGTTTTATTAGGATGATTAGAGACTACAGCTGATAAATGATAGGTTATACCCACAGGGCACCCCTCTTTGGGAATGAATGATATTCTTTTGCAGAGTTATCATCTATCACTTATCATCTATCATAAGATAGAATATTACTTATTTCTTACTTTTATTCCTCTTGGTTCTCAAAACACGCTTGTTAACATCAACCGCTTTTCTGCCTTTGTAAGTACCACATTTAGGACAAGCGGTGTGAGGTAAAATTTTTGCACTACATTTTTCACATTTTGCAGTAGTAGTTGGCTTGAGTGCAAAATGAGAGGCTCGTTCACGTTTTGATCTATTTGTTCGTTTTTTTGATGGCAGACCCATATATTTATTAGATATTAAATCCTAAACTCGAAATTCTAAACGAATTTGGATAATGATTAAACTGCCGACATTATACATTATATCACAAAAAAAATCAAGGGGGAATACACACAATTGCCAAAAATGCTAAAATCAGCTAAAATATAGTTATGGATATCAAAATTTGTGAAAATAAACAAGATTGGGAAAATTACACAAAAACGCTAGAGAAAGCGGAATTTTTGCAATCTTGGGACTGGGGAGAGTTTCAAAAAAATACAGGCAAAGAGGTCCTGAGGCTTCAAATAGTGGAAAATGGGGCTGTTTCGGGGCAAATGCAGGGGTTTGTGCACGAGTTGGGGTTGGGGGTAAAGTATTTGTATGCTCCAAGAGTTCATAGTTCACAGTTCATGGTTCATAGTGTGATTGATTATCTTAAAAAAAATAAATTTGCGTTTATTAGAATTGAGGGCGTTGATAAATTTAGAACTAAGAACTATGAACTAAGAACTGTCAGAAATCGCCAACCAGTCACCACACTCCTACTTGACTTAACACAATCAGAAGAAGTTTTGCTTCAACAAATGCATTCCAAGACTCGTTACAACATTGGCTTAGCTGAAAAAAAAGGTGTAGAGGTAAAATCCGGTAAAGACATTGAAGCTTTCTGGAAATTGAATGAACAAACTACTGGACGAGATAAATTTAAAAGTCATGACAAAAACTATTATGCAAAAATGCTTGATAATAATTTTTGTCACCAGCTTACAGCTTATCATGATTACCAACCGATTGCTTCCAATTTATTCATTGTCTATGGTGATACTTGTACATATTTGCACGGTGCTTCATCTAACGAATACCGTAATCTAATGGCACCATATTTATTGCAGTGGGAGGGGATAAAGATGGCAAAAAAGTTGGGTTGTAAGTATTATGATTTTTGGGGAATCGCTCCGATAGTTGAAGAGGGGAAAGGTGAGCAGGTAAGTTGTTTTAATAATTTTTGTTGGGAAGTAAATCATCCTTGGACGGGAGTGACTAGATTTAAAGTTGGATTTGGTGGGAATGTCCGTGAATATCCGCAGGCGGTTGATGTGGTTTTGAGTAGGTGGAAGTATGTGGTGTATAGATTGGCTCGTCGTCTTTTGTCATCCCGAGCGTAGCCTGTCTTTGGAGGGGGTGTGACTGTGTCATTGCGAGGAGGAGCTCGCGCGACGACGAAGCAATCCCAGCCTTCAGAGCGTTAAAGTCTGGGATTGCTTCGCCCTGATGCGAATCAGGTCTCGCAATGACACCCATGTCGCAATTCAAATCAGCTAACAAAAGACAAATCAAAAAGTTTTAAATTAATTTCTAAAGGGATCCCTCGGCTACGCTCGGGATGACATTGCGAACTATGTGGTCACAAAAACTTTTTTTAAAAATTAATAGTCAACTGGGTAAAAGAATTTGGTTGGATAAGCTAATGGCTTTTATTGCCCGCCCATTGATTTATATTCTATTTTTTTGTATCATTTGTTGGGGAATAATTACACTTGATCCAAATGATTTTAAATTTTTGTTAAAGTTGATTATTACTACATTGGTATTTGCAATTTTGTTTAGTTGGTTGACAGCCCTCATAGTTCGTTTCCATCGTCCAATGGCTGAAATGCCTAAAATTAAATTTTTAGTTAGACCTTATCAAACCTGGAAAACATTCCCATCTGATCATACCCTTATTTCTTTTTCTTTGGTACTTATTGCAATCGATGTGGGGGCGGGGTGGATTTTGGGAAGTTTGTTTTTTTTGGTAGCGATTTTGATTGCTTTTTCTCGGGTTTATGTTGGGGTGCATTATCCACGAGATATTCTCGCTGGAATTATTTATGCGATTGTCTTTTCATCACTAGCTTATTGGCTATTAGAGAATATTAGTCAGCCGGTTTATGATTTTTTTTTCACAATGTCATCCCGAGCGTAGCCACGCCGATTAGGCGGGCGTAGCCGAGGGATCCCTTTCAGAAAAGTTACAAGACAATTTAAAATAAACAGATTTAATATATATATTTATTCAACAAAAGAAAAATTAAAAAGTTTTAATTAATATTTAAAGGGATCCCTCGACTCCCTGTGGGTCGCTCGGGATGACAACGGTGAAACTATGAATGCAATAATACTCTGTGGAGGGCTTTCAACTAGATTGGGAGATATAACAAAAGATATACCAAAAATTTTGCTCAAAATTGGTGAGAAGACTATTTTGGATTGGCAACTTGAAAAATTAAAATCAGTTGGTGTAAAAGAAGTAGTTTTAGCAGCTGGTCACTTGGCTCATGTTTTACAAAAAGAAGTTGGTTTTGTTAGGCAAGGGATATCGATTATTTATGCCATTGAAGATAAAAAACTTGGTACTGGTGGGGCCATCAAACATGGTATGCAGTATATTTTAAAACAAGATGAACCAACTATAATTTTGAATGGCGATGTTTTGACAACTATAAATTTGGCTGATATGGTATCACGATTTCCCGACAATAGTGATGGAATAATTCTTGGTTCTTATGTGGAAGATGTGGCTAGTTATGGTACACTTGTTTATGATAAGGAATATCACTTACAAGAATTCAAAGAAAAAGAGGGTCTGCATAAACCTGGTTATCAAAATGGTGGTGTTTATATTTTTAATCCAAGTATAAAAAAATATTTTCCTGCTTCCGATGCGTTTAGTGTTGAGTATGATGTATTTCCGAAGGTAAAGGATTTATATGTCTATGAGTCAGATAGGGCTTGGATTGATGTTGGTGTTCCAGAGAGATTGGAGTGGGCTAGGGAGAATTACAGACAGTTTGAAAGTTTATAAAGTTTGTAAAGTCCATAAAGTATGAAAAAATAATATTATGAAAATTGAGAAAAAAGTTCATCCAAAATATTTTCAGTTAATTTTAGATGGTGTTAAAAAATATGAATTACGTTTAGCCGACTTTGAATGTGGTCAGGGTGATATTTTGTTTTTGCGAGAGTGGAATTCAGAAACAGGGGAATATACTGGGAGAGAGATTGAGAAAAAGGTGGCGATGGTAATGAAGACCAAAGATTTAGAATTTTGGAGTGATGAGGAAGTTGAGAAGTTTGGTTATCAGGTAATTTCTTTTGATTCTAGAAGTGATAAATGATAGATAATAAATGATAACTCCCTAAGTAAATATTATTTATCATCTATCACTTATCATCTATCATTTTTGTTTTTATGAAAAAAATAATCTTAATTATACTAATTCTTTGTCTAGTAATTCTAGCTTGGTTTGTGTTTTCTGAAATTTATACTGCCGAGGCACAAAAGATAGACAAGGTTAATTTTGAAATCAAACAAGGTGAGTCAGTTGGCGAATTAGTTAATCGTCTGGAAGAAGAACAAGTAATTAGGAATGCCTGGATTTTTAAAAAATATCTAGTTTATAAAGGACTAGATAAAAAAGTAAATTACGGAGAGTTTGAAGTTGAGGCACCGATTACCACTGCTCGAGTAGCTCAGGCTTTGGGTCAACCAGGATTAAGCGAGCGGGAGATTACTATTTTACCGGGTTGGGGATTAAAAGAACTGGGTGATTATTTGGAAAAAGAGGGGATTGGAACCAAGGAAGAATTTTTTAATATCGTTGGTCGGCCGGGTAAAAATTATAAAATTGTTAGTGAAAAAGCACCTGATATAAAAAGAGATTTTAAAATTTTGACTGATAAGCCATGGTATGTTAGTTACGAAGGATATTTTGCACCAGATACTTATCGAATTTACAAGAATGCTAGTCTGGTGGATGTGATTGATCGTTTGTTTTCTGAGCGTGATAAACAAATTACTGTTGAGATGTGGCAAGATCTAGAAAAACAAGGTAAGAGTTTTTTTGATATTTTAACTATGGCTTCAGTTTTGGAAAGAGAAGCGAGGGACTTTGAAGAAATGGCAATTATATCAGATATTTTTTGGCGTCGAGATGATATAAATTGGGCATTACAATCTTGTGCAACTGTCAATTATATTACCGGGAAAAATGATCCGGGGATTAGTCTGGAAGACAAAGAAATTGAATCAGCTTATAATACTTACAAATATCCCGGTTTACCTCTGGGGCCAATTAGTAATCCTGGACTCGACGCTATCCGCGCTGCTATTTATCCAGAAAAAAATGACTATTGGTATTTTTTGACTGGTACCGATGGTGAGATGAGATATGCGGAGGATTTGGAGGGGCATAATTTGAATAAGGCAAAGTATTTATGATTACACTGTCATCCCGAGCGTAGCCGAGGGATCCCTTTCAGAAAAGTTATGAGTCAATCTAAAAAATATTTTGTTTGTTTAATATACATTCGTCTACTAGTCAACAAAAGAAAGATTAAAAAGTTTTAAATCAATTTCTAAAGGGATCCCTCCACTGTGGTCGGGATGACAATGTGAAACATGAAAACTAGTGACTTTGACTACAATCTACCTCAAGAATTAATTGCCCAACATCCTGTCACCCCACGGGATTCTTCGCGTATGATGGTTGTTGACAGAGAAAATAAAAATACGGAACATAAACATTTTTACGATATTATAGATTATTTGCAGGCAGGTGATTTATTAGTCTGGAATAATTCTAAGGTTTTTAAAGCTAGACTTTTTGGTAAGCTAGAGCCGGTTGATCAGTCAATTGTAGAGAAATCTAGGATGTTGAAAAAGCGAGGTGAGAAAGATTCCTCGTCGCCCCTTGGGGGGCTCACTCGGAATAGTCTAGTTGAAATTTTTCTTGTTCGGCCAATGGAAAACGAAGGTGTGTGGAAAGTACTTGGAAAGCCAGGGCGACGCATGAAGCCGGGAATGATAGTTCGTTTTGCACCAGATTTTTATTGCGAAGTAATGCTAAAAGAACCAAGTGGAGATATTTTGGTTCAATTTCCCGATAATGCTGAAGTGGTACGGGAAAAGGCCAATAAATATGGTCATATCCCAGTTCCACCTTATGTAAAAGATGAGCCAGACCAACTAGAAACTTATCAGACGGTCTATGCAAAACCTGAGGGTTCAGTCGCTGCTCCGACGGCTGGTTTTCATTTTACACCAGAACTAATACAGAAGCTTAAAAACAAAGGTGTGGAATTTGCCGAAGTAACTTTACATGTTGGTCTGGGAACTTTTTTACCTGTAAAATCAGAACGAGTGGAAGATCATACATTGCATAGTGAATGGGTGGAATTAAGTCAGGAAAATGCTGATAAAATTAATTTGGCTAAGAAAGAGGGGAGAAGAGTGGTTGCTGTGGGGACGACGACCGTGAGAACTCTTGAAGGTGTGGCTCAATTAGGTCTCCCCCTTGATAGGGGGAGGAATGTGCTGACACCTTACACTGGTGACATAAATATCTTCATAAAACCAGGGTTTGAATTTAAAATCGTAGATGTGATGATTACTAATTTTCATTTACCAAAGTCAACTTTGCTTATGTTGGTGAGTGCTTTTGTGGGTGATAGAAAATTTATATTAAAGTGTTATGAAGAAGCAGTAGAAGAAAAGTACAGATTTTATTCTTTTGGAGATGCGATGTTGATTGCTTAGTCAAAAGTCTATAAAGTCATAAAGTCATAAAGTCCATAAAGTTTTTATGAACGAGTTTGAAGAAAAATTTAAAGAAGCTCTGGTTTTTTTGCGAGAGTCAGATATTGAGAGTCCTAATAAGCCAGTCATACCGCATGATGAGAGGGTGGGTTTGTTATTGTTTGAAAAGGGTTTTGAAGGTGAAGTAGTAATAGCGGGTATTTTACATGATATGTTGGAATGGTCGTCGGTGACAGAAAGTGAGTTGAGGGAAAAATTTGGTGATACTGTTACTGATATTGTTAGAGCTAATAGTAAAGATAGAAGTATAACAGATAATTATGAGCGTAAAATTGATATGGTTGAGAGATGTCAGAAAATAGGAGACCCAGCCATGGCAATAAGGGTGGCTGATGTATTTGATAGTTTTTGTCATTATTCCAAAATGCAAAATAAAAAAGAAGAAATAGATCGTTGTTTTGCTCATGCTAGTTTGTGGAAAGATAATTTATCTGAAAAATTGAGAGAGGTTTTTAGAGAGGAACTTGGTAAATTAGAATGATTTTTTATGGATAGATTTACAAACAGGTCGCTCCTACGGAGCTTTGGTATATTTCTATACTTAGGCTACAAACAGTCGGCTCCTAATGGAGCCGGCAGATAAAACAAGACAAATCATTCAGCCCCAGAGGGGCGCCCTGTTTGTAGAAATAAAACAATAAATCATCCAGCCCCAGCGGGGCGCCCTGTGTGTAGCTCCATAGGAGCGACCTGTTATATGCCAAATACCTATTCTCAAATTTATATTCAAATTGTATTTGCAGTAAAAGGCAGACAAAATATCATCTTAAAAGAGCATCGGGAAGAATTACATAAATATATTACGGGTATTGCTCAGAACCGTGAACAAAAAATGTTATCAATATTTTGTATGCCAGACCACACACATTTATTGATAGGTCTTAAACCATCCGTTGCTATATCCGATCTAGTTAGAGATATAAAAACCGGTTCAACAAATTTTATTAATGATAATAAGTGGATACAAGGTAAATTTAGTTGGCAGGAAGGTTTCGGAGCTTTTTCTTATTCTAGAAGTCAAATAGATAGTGTAATTAAATATATTTTAAACCAAGAAGACCATCATCGAAGGACAACATTTAGAGAGGAATATATTGATTTTTTAAATAAATTTATGATTGAATATAACGAAGAATATTTATTTGAGTGGGTTAAATAAACAGGTCGCTCCTACGGAGCTAGAAAATATTTCTAATGATTCAACAAGCTACAAACAGTGGGCTCCTATGGAGCCGATATAAAAAAATATTTATTCCATCAGAGGTGTTTAATTGTGGTAATTGGCGTTCTATCAAACAAAAATTTAAAAACCCCGATAATCACGGGGTTTTTGTATTTTCTGTGTAATCTGTAAGAATCAGTTTAAATCTGTGTTTTTATTTTCAGCGGATTAAAATCAGTTTCTTTGTCATAATAATCTTCGTCTTCTTTTTTCTTCAACCAAACAACAACGCGGTAGGTAACAGGTAAGAGTAATACTTCAATTAAGATCTTGAAAATATAATTAACAATCCAAATAGTCCAAATTAAACTCCAAGGTAAGATGCCGGCAAAAGCAATTATTAAAAATATTGTGGTGTCAAAGAATTGTCCGACAATAGTTGAACCAATCGCGCGTAACCAAAACTTTTTTCCTTGGGTTTTTACTTTCAATTTAGCCAGCACATAACTATTCATAAATTCGCCAACTAGATAGGCGACTAAGCTTGCTAAAACAATTCTCCAAACAACTCCCAAAATATTATCAAATGATTCTTGCAAACCCCACATCGGATCTGCTGGTAAGTGACCAACGATCCAAAATGTTGCGACCATGAGTAAGTTTATGGCAAAACCAATCCAGATAACTCGTCTAGCGCGGGCATAGCCATAGACTTCGGTCAAAATATCGCCAAATAAATAAGCTAGTGGGAACAAAATTGTTCCACCGTCAAAAGATAACCAACCTACAGCAGCGATTTTTGTGCTGGCGATATTGGACAAGATCAAGACAGTGGCGAAAACCACTGCGATGATGTCTAGGTATTTGAAATTACGCATATAAGATAATTTATGAATAAAAAAAGATGAGCATCTTGCCATCTAATGTCACCTCGATGGGATTTATTTGTGATGATATTATAACAGATTATCTAATTTTGTCAATAAAATAATTATTTTTTCAACTTGACAAAAGGGCTAAAATGTGCTATAATATAAGTATATAAGTTTATTTTTAAGTAAATTTTTATGATTTTTAGTAAAAAACCAGGAGGAGAATTGCCACCAAGGCACATTGGTGAGATTTTTGAGGGTCCGGGTGAAAAAACCGGACATGATGTTGTATCGGATTTGAAAACATTAGAAACAAAAGGTGGTTGGGTAAAAGATCCAATTGCTACCGTAGAAGATGGTGATCCACGTCGTCATGATGATAGTGGCGATGTAAAGGATGGGACATATAAAGATGAATATAAAACATCAGAAAATGTACCTGATACAGGTGCAGGCCCAGAAGAACAAGCAATAGCAAATGAGAATAAAGGAAGTCAAGGTTATGATAACATGAATAATAGTCTTACAGATAATGAAATTGATGAAATGAAAGAAAATTTTCATGGTTATCCAGATAGAAAATATTATCCATCTGGTTACGAAGATGCTTATCCAAGTGGCTACAAAGGAATGGAAAGAGAGAGGTCTACTGGTGGAGTAATTATAAAACCACAATCAGGACCTGGTAGGATAAGCCCTAAACCAGAGATTATAAATAAACATGGTGGATTGACAAATTCTAAATATACAAATTATAAAGGACGAGGTACAGGTGGTCCGGCAGATGGAAAAAAACCAAGAGACAGTTCAATAGATAGAACAACAATAAGAGGAAAAGATGTAGAAGATTTGAAAAAAGCAATGTAAATAAATAAAAAATCACTCCGATATATTGGAGTGATTTTTGTTATAAAAAGGTTGTGGCGCCGACTGGTCAGGAGGATCAGTCGGCGCATGGGTTATGAAGTCGTTACTTCGGCGGGTTGTTCCACTTCTCCCGACTGAAGTATCGCTGAAGGGGGACAGCCACAATGCCGATAGTGGTAACGACAAAAACCGAGATCCAGAATGCGGACATTGCACACCTCCTTGTAGAGAATTTGCTGGATCTATATATACTTTACACTGTATCAAAAAGAAGTCAAGGGCTTTTTTATTTTATCCACAGTTTTTTTAATTCTAAAAATCTATCTTCCTTTATTGCTTCACGCATTTCTTTCATCAAGTTCAGCATAAAATGGACATTGTGTATCGTTGCCAGACGGTAGGCGGTCATTTCACCGGCTTTGAAGAGGTGGTGGAGATAGGCACGGGAGTAATTTTGGCACGTTGGACAAGTGCATAGTGGGTCAATTGGAGAGGGGTCGTTTTTGTGTTTGGAGTTGATAATATTTATGCGGTGGTTTTTTTTTCCCTCCCCCTCTGCCCTGCGGGCATCTCCCCCTCGGGCAGGGGGAGACAAGAATAAAGTTCCATTACGAGCGACACGAGTGGGGGAGACGCAGTCAAACATGTCTACACCTCGTTCTACTACTTCAAACAAATCTTTTGGTGAGTGACCCACACCCATGGTGTAATGTGGTTTATTTTCAGGAATAATCGGATTGACCCAGTCTAGGATTTTTTTCGTTGCTTCCATGTTGTAGCCGATACTTTCACCGCCGATGGCTATGCCGTCGAAATCTAAGTTGGAAATGAACTTCGCGGATTCTTGGCGGAGTTTTTTATGATTGGCACCTTGAATGATACCAAAGAGGAATTGGCGAGACCTCACCCCTGACCCCTCTCCTTGTAAAGGAGAGGGGGACGCTTCGAGTTTTTTGTGTTCGTCTAAACAGCGTACAGCCCAATCATGAGTCCTGTTCATGGCCTTTTTAGTGTAATCTAAGTCCGCGTCATCTGGGGTGCATTCGTCAAAAGCCATAATGATGTCGGCGCCGAGTTTGTGTTGAATTTCAATTGCGCTCTCTGGAGTGAAGCGGTGGGTACTGCCGTCTAGGTGGGAAGTGAAGGTGACACCGTTGTCGTCTATTTTGACTAATTTGGCCTGTGATTGACCCCCCTGGCTCTGATGCGAATCAGAGTCCTTCCCCCCTTGGTAAGGGGGGATCAAACCTTTGGCTTGTCCCTTTGCTTCTTTTTGTAATCCTAATGAAAAAACTTGAAAACCACCAGAGTCTGTAAGAATTGGTTTGTTCCAATTCATAAATTTGTGAAGTCCGCCCATTTCAGCGATTAAATCTTCACCCGGACGCAGATGTAGATGATAAGTATTTCCCAAAATAATTTGCGCACCCAAATTTTCCAAATCCAAACTATCCAAAGTTTTCACTGTGGCTTGGGTGCCGACTGGCATGAACTCTGGGGTTTCGATATCACCATGATCAGTGTGGATGATACCAGTTCGAGCTCTTGAATTTTTGTCTTTGTGGGTTATTTCAAACATACGAATGATAGATACCAATATACTAATTGTACTAATGATACGAATAAATACTAATATTTACTTTGATAATTATTTTTTAAAACTAAGTTTTGGTTTATATAAAGTAAGTTTAATTTAAATTTATTTTTACTTTAATACACATTAGTATACCATTGGTATAACCCGCCTGCCGGTGGGCAGGTTCGCAAAATTAGTATATTGGTATCTTTTATTAATGAGCTTTACTTTATTGATATTACCTTACTTTGACTAAAAAATCAAGATGGGGTAGATTATATAGGTATGAAGAGAAAATTTTCATTAAATTTAGTTTTGTTGTTAGTTAACCTTGCTTTGTTGGTGGGGATCGCTTGTGTTTGGAGAATTTCAGATAACAATTATCCCTCCAATCCGGCGGGCAGGCAGATATCAGATAACAGTGGGGTGATTGAAGATAATTTAGTAATTAGTAATAAGCAATTAGTAATTAGTGAGACGAGTGAAGTAATTGAAGACGTGGAAGTGATTGAAGACGTGGAAGTGATTGAGGAAGTGGCAATTGATGAGATAAAAGAAGAAAAAGAATTACCAAAGAAAATAAACTTAAATGTCCCTTTTACCTCCCAAGCTCCAGAAAAGAATTGGGAACAACCGTGGCAGGATGCGTGTGAGGAAGCGGTAGTACTTATGCTTGATGCGTATTACAAAGGTTATGGTTTGAGTCCGTTATTTAGTAAAGATGAGATTTTGAAAATGGTTGAATGGCAAGATGAGCGTGGGTGGGGGTATAGTATTTCTGTGGAGAAGGTTGGTGAGTTGGTGGAATGGTATTTGCTGACACAAAAGCACGAAAACACAAAAACACAAAAACACATACGAATTGTTGAAAATCCGACAATTGAAGATATTAAAAAGTTTATTGCTGATGGTAAACCAGTGTTGGCGTTGGCTTATGGGAAGGATTTGCCGAATCCACACTTTAGTGGTGATGGTCCAGAGTACCATGCTTTAATTATCCGTGGTTATGATGAGGATGAATTCATTACCAATGATCCTGGTACACAGTTTGGTGAGAATTTTAAGTATAAATATGATGATTTGATGAATGCGATTCACGATTGGAATGGGGGAAATGTGGAAAATGGAAAGAAAGTTATAATTGTGTTAGAATAGTGTTTCTATGGTAGATTTTTCAAAAGAATTAAACAAAGAGCAACTTGAGGTCGTCACATCTGGTGATGGGCCTTGTTTAGTTTTGGCGGGAGCGGGATCTGGAAAGACTAGGGCGATTACTTATCGTGTAGCATATTTATTATCACAAGGTGTTGATCCAAAAAATATTTTGCTAGTTACGTTTACCAATAAGGCGGCGCGGGAGATGGTGGAGAGAGTTGGGGCACTTACTGCCAACACCCCCTCTGACTCCCCCTTATTAGGGGGAGAAATACTAACCTCCCCAGGGGTGTTATTGCCTTGGTCGGGGACTTATCACCATATTGGTTATCGCATTTTGAAAAAGTATGCGACGAAGTTAGGATTTAATAATAATTTTTCGGTTCTGGATGCTCAGGATAGTTTGGATTTGATAAAAACTTGTCTAAAAGTTGAGGGGATTGATCGAAAAGAAAAAAGATTTCCTTCGCCAAAAGTGATTCAGTCAATAATGTCTTATGCTCGTAATGCAGAAACTACGATTGAGGATGTGCTGGAATTGAAACATCCTAATTTTTTGGAAATAGCTGATACAATTAGACGTATAGCCGAAGATTATCGTAATCGAAAAAAGTCTGCCAATGCTATGGATTTTGATGATCTACTAGTTTATTGGTATCTATTGCTTTTAAAATCAGAAAATGTTCGCAATAAATATGCAGAGCAATTTCAATATGTTTTAGTGGATGAATATCAAGATACAAATAAAATTCAAGCTTCAATTATAAATTTACTTGCATCAAAACATCGTAACTTACTCGTAGTGGGGGATGATGCACAGAGTATTTATTCTTTTCGAGCAGCTGATATTCAAAATATTTTGGCTTTTGAAGAAAAATATAAAGACGCTAAAATTTTTAAATTAGAAACTAATTATCGGTCCACTCCAAATATTCTAAATGTTGCCAACGAGGTGATTGCAAATAATATAAATCAATACGAGAAAAATTTGAAAAGTATTTTGGAGGAATTTACCAAGCCGGAAGTTCATGCTTTTGCTGACCAGGCTGAGGAGGCGATTTTTATAGTAAATAGAATTGAAGAACTTTTTGACGAAGGAGTTGAACCAAATAAAATTGCTATTTTATTTAGAGCAGCTTATCACTCGCAGGCTTTGGAAATGGAATTAGTAAAAAAAGGAATTGATTATGATTATCGTGGCGGGGTTCGATTTTTTGAGCGAGCCCATATTAAAGATGTTTTGAGTTATTTAAAAATTTTGAACAATGTTGAGGATAATGTTGCGTGGAGTAGGGTACTGAATATGCAAGTTGGAATCGGTCCAGTGGCAGTAGAGAAAATTACAAAAACACTTGGCCTAACGGCCTCAAAACACAAAAACACCCAGCCAGAGGCTGGTCCGCCTCGGGCGGAAAAAACACAATTGACGATTGAGGAATTGGAAGGAATGGGTTCGGTTTTAGGAGCTAAGGGGCAGGTTGGGTGGAATGATTTTTTGCAGATTTTTTCCGCCGTCGCTAAAGCTATGGCGGATAAAGATACTAGTATTGGAAGTTTGATCAGATCAATTATTGAATCAAAATATAAAGAATATTTGGAAAATGAATTTCCAGACTACCGTGAGAGAATTCAAGATCTAGAACAGTTGGCCGAGTTTGCTGATAAGGCCGACCCTTCGACAGGCTCAGGGCGGGGGGATTTAAATTCGTTTTTGGCCGAGGCGACTTTGCAAGAAGGTTTTAATTCTACATTATTTGGTAATAATAATAGTGGTGAAAAAATAATTTTATCCACAGTCCACCAAGCCAAAGGTTTAGAATGGGAGGCGGTGTTTGTGATTAATTTATCTGCTGGACAATTTCCCAATGATCGAGCTTTGCGCGAGTCAGAAGGTCTGGAAGAAGAGAGACGTTTATTTTACGTTGCTATAACGCGCGCCAAAAAATATTTACACTTGACATATTCTCTATCAGGCGGGTTCAATAGTTTTTCACAAGGCCCGAGTATGTTTTTGGAAGAAATTAGTAGTAGTCTAGTTGATATGAATTCAGTCGGCGGGGGAACGGTGTGGGATGATTTGAATGATGGGGATGTAGTTTATGAGAGTGAGGATAGTGGTAGTTTTGGGAGCGGATTTTTGAAAGGGATTGATGAACTTTAACACGACCCACGACTCACATAACACTACCCAGACAAATTGTGTCGTGTTGTGTGGGTCGTGTGTCGTGATGGTCTCTTGACAAAACCAAAATTATCCTCTATAATATTGCCAACAATTAAACAAATTAACTAATAAACATTTAAACATAAAACATATGAAATTTGATGGAATTTACGAAAAAACTTTACTTATTATCAAACCAGATGGCGTCCAACGTGGTTTAGTTGGTGAAATTTTAAAACGTTTGGAAATGAAGGGCCTGAAAGTAGTAGGATTGAAAATGTTGCAATTAGATTCAGACAAATTGCGCGAGCATTATGCTCATCATGTTGAAAAACCATTTTACGAAGGATTAGAAGCTTTTATGAAAAAAAATCCAGTGGTAGTTATTTGTGCTGAGGGTAGAGGAGCAGTTGAAGCGATTCGTTTGATTGCCGGGATTACTCATGGTGGTAAAGCTGATGGCGGTACAATTCGGGGTGATTTATCTATGGGTATGTGTAATGTAGTGCATTGTTCAGACAGCGTAGAAAATGCCCAAGCTGAGGTCAATAGATTTTTTGTTGAAGGCGAGATATTTGATTATGATAAGACCGATTATCTGCATGTTTATATGGAGGATGAGAGAAATTAAGGAATAAGGAATAAGGAATAAACCTTCCCTGATTGGGGAGGTTTTTTATTTTAAGATCATAAAATGTGTCATTGCGAGTACCGATTCGCATCGGGACGAAGCAATCCCAAGCTTCAGTGTGTTAAAGAATGAGATTGCTTTGCTTCGCTCGCAATGACACAAATTTTATTTCCTGCTTGCACCCCGTAGCTTTAGCGAAGGGGTGTGGATAACCAAAAGTTGACCTATCAGCTTATTACTATTATAATATTATGGTATGGAAAAAATATTTTCAATAATTTGTCCGATTATTTTTAAGCGTCCAGGTTGGTTGCGTATTTTTGTGCGTATTGATCGTGGGCGGGACAGGTTGTTTGGATAAAATTCCATAAAATAGACAACAAATCCCGCTAGTCGGGATTTTTCGTTTATTTATATACACTATTGATTAGCTATTGACATTTAGCCAAAAATAGCGTAAGATATAGAGTTGTTCTTTTATAATTTGGCAATGCGATAAGCTGTGGCTAAAAGAGATAATGAGATTCATTTTTTCTTTTAGCCGCAGTGTTTTTAACCCTAAACCAAGGAAGGAGGAAGCCTTGGAAAGAAAGAAGATCAATAAGGTCGTGAGTTCCTTTCCGGATCTTGATCCGGAAGGACAGAGGGAGGTCGTGAAGAAGTTCTCTTCGGTCTTCGAAGTGCCGGTTAGCACTATGTCGAGGGCACTGAGGGATCTTGGTTGTATGGCCAACGAGATCTCTGATTTTTCCCTGGTCCCCTTTGGGAAGGGGAAGAAGAGGTCATGTGTCCAGACGTCCGGAGAGGGTGTCGCTTTCAAGGTGAGAATGGGAAAGAACAGCTTTCAGCTGACTTTCTCGCACGATAATGGGGAGGATCAAATCTGACAGGAAGTCAGGATCTCAGAAGGAGGAAGGGGGAGACGAGTCGCATTGCCACCTTCCGTTCAGGTTTTTATATTTAGAAATTTGAATGGAAGAATATATTTATCTCGCACCAGAATGATACAAAGCTTGACAAAGCCCCCAAAATGTGCTATAATATACACAGACTATAGTACATTAGTTTTAGATTAAGTTTTTTAAAAAATGGCTGAAGTAAGCCTTTTTTTGTATTTTAATAACTTTACTTGACATTAGTTTTTTAAAATATTATACTATAATTGATCCTGAAAGCCGGGCTGCATTTATCATATTCTACATGTCTTTTGTATTGGGAAGTCTATATTGCTCGAGTCCGTGGACTCTGGTTGCGACCACCCACTTGATACTTAGGGATATGGATATTGTTGTCCAGTGCCGAAGGATCTGAAAAAATCCCGACTGAGTCGGGATTTTTTCTTTGGTGGGCATGCCAGGAATCGAACCTGGGACCTCTACATTATCAGTGTAGCGCTCTAACCAACTGAGCTACATGCCCTTAAAATAATCACAGAAATTATACACTAGACTTTGAAATAAATCAAGTCCTGTGACCATAAGTGGATTTGAACCACTGACCTCCACGATGTCAACGTGGCGCTCTAACCAACTGAGCTATATGGTCTTTTTATCTATTTACATAGAAAATAATACCATTTTTTTTAGCACTAGTCAATAGATCATTATAGCTCATAAATAATGTTACCGAAACACTAGCGGATAGTTCATAAATCGGTTACTATGGTTGTCTATGAATATGACAACCAAAAAAGACATTTTTAAGTCACATCTTGCCGAGTGGTTGGCAATAAGGGGAGACCG
>JBDRSF010000017.1:0-16801 GCA_043825135.1 Candidatus Magasanikiibacteriota bacterium | reverse complement strand
ATGGCGATGGGATAGGTGTCATTGCGAGGAATGTGAAACAATGACGAAGCAATCCCAGTCTTTATTGCAACTACGAGGGGATTGCCACGTCGTGTATCCTCACTCCTCGCAATGACACATTAGAACACTTCCACCTCTTCTTCCAACTCAACTCCATACCTATTATACACCTTTTCTTTGATCTCTGCCATTAATTCTAAAACCTCTGCTTGTGTGGCTTTATTTTTATTAACAATAAAATTACAGTGCTCAGTCCCCACACTGGCACCACCAAGTTCTTTACCCTTGAAATCAAGCTGATCAATCAACCAGCCAGCCGGAACTTTACCGCGCTCTACAAAAAGTGGTGGTAACTCTGACTTATCTCCTGGCCATTTTTCTATAGCAATATTAGTAAAAAAACAACCAGCTGATGGATAGATAGGATACTTACCTTTTCTAGACATAATGATTTCCTGTGTTTTTTTCAAAACCTCTGCTTTATCAGCTTTTTGCAATTTAAACCAAGCGCGCAAAATAACAATCTCGGGATTATTCTTAAAAATACTACCACGATAAACAAATTCACATTCTTCTTTTGTCATCTCAACCACCTCACCATCTTGCCACACTTCAACATGATCCAAAACATCAAACGTAGCCTGACCAAACGCACCAGCATTCCCTCGCACTGCCCCGCCAACTGTACCAGGAATCCCCGCTGACCATTCTAAACCAGTTAAACCATTTTGCATCGCCTGCCCCATCACAGCTCCCAACTGCGCCCCTGATTCTGCCTCAATTACATGATCGTTGATAGTTGTTCGTTGATCGTTGATTTTTATAACCACTCCATCATATTCCTCATCCTGAAACAAAATATTTGATCCACCACCTAAGACATAGTATTCTATTCCTTCTCCGCTCAAATAATTCAATAACTCAACTAGTTTCTCCGTTTCCTCAACAATCACAAAATACCTAGCCGGTCCACCAATCTTAAAAGTAGTGTGCTTTGACATTGGCTCGTTTAACTTTACTTTGCCAAAGGTTTTGAGTTTTGTATAAATTTCATCCATATAAACAAAAGACAATATACATGGAACAACATACATTTTGTATTTTATTCCATGTATTTTGTATATTGTGTAGTACTTGCCAAAACAGTCTATTTGGGTTATAATCTCTCTACTATGCAGGAACTTACCAAACAATTAGAACAAACCCCGATAATCTACGTAACCCGCGACATTGAGAGGGCTTTGGGTCTAGAAAATACTCCCAACTACTATATTATCTCAAATTATAACGAATCTTTCAACCCCGTCCTGAGTTTACCGAAGGAGGGTGTGGATAATGATAACATTTTACTGATTAAAGAAGAAAAACAATTGGACACTTGGGAACTACTACAACATCCTGAAACAAAAAAATTTCTCCGAAGCGTCCCCTCTCCTTTACAACCTGCCGGCCGGCAGGCAGGGGAAGAGGGGCAGGGTGAGGTCAACATCGTTGTCTTCAAACCAACCAAACAAATAGAAAGAATCTGTGCAGAAAACAATTGGAACTTACTTAATCCTTTGGCTGAACTCTCAAACAAAATTGAGGAAAAAATTTCCCAACTAGATTGGCTTGGGGATTTAAAAAAATATTTACCAGACTATTCTGTAAAACTTTGCAAAGATATAGAATGGAAAGAAAATAAATTTATTTTACAATTCAACCGCTCTCACACTGGTAGTGGTACAATGTTAATTGGATCAGCAGAACAACTCGATGAAATAAAAAATAAATTCCCTGAACGTGAGGCTCGTTTGGCAAAATATATTGAAGGACCACTTTTTACAAATAATAATGTTGTGACAAAAAATGAAACCTTAATTGGAAATATAAATTATCAAATCACTGGATTACAACCTTTTACTGATCTACCCTTTGCTACTATCGGCAATGATTGGGGCTTCCCACATAAATATTTAAGTGAAGAACAAATTGAACAATATAAAAAAATCGTCACAGATATCGGCGACAAATTGCGTGAAGATAGCTGGAGAGGATTATTTGGTGTAGATATCGTAGTGGAAGAATCAACTGGAAAACTTTACTTAGTAGAAATCAATGCTAGACAGCCGGCGTCAACGACCTTTGAATCGCAACTACAAAAAACAACCGACAGCTATCAGCCGACAGCTATCTCGACTTTTGAGGCGCATTTGGCTAGTTTGTTGAATTTGGATTTAAGTGATTATGAATTAATTGAAATTGAAAATGGAGCACAGATAATTCAGAGAGTTACTAAAGATATTCCTTCATTACCTGAACCAAAGTACAACAAGCGCCCAGATATGAACGTTATTAAATATAATAATACCAAACCTGGTAGTGATTTACTCCGTATTCAAACTCATTATTCTCTGATAGACGGTCATAATAAATTAAGTAAAAATGGTTTAAAAATAATTGATTTTATCACTGTAACTAAAAAAGGTAATGCATGGAATCTACCTCGAGGAGCAATTTTGGCGATCAAAGATAACAAAATACTTTTAATTGAAAGACAAGCATATACTCAACACTTTTTTACTCCACCTGGTGGCACTAAAGAAGATTCTGACAAAGATATATTGGAAACTGCCAAGCGTGAAGGCAAAGAAGAAACAAACCTTAATTTTGATATTCCAGAACAAAAACCTTTGTATTTTAATGTGAATGGTCGGGATGAATACTATTTTTTTGTAGAAAATATCTCAGGTGAACTAAAATTAGGCAAAGAAGAATATGAGAGAAGCAATGAAAATAATTCATTTAAACTTGTCTGGGTAGATTTAAAAGAATTACCAAACATCATGCTACTTCCTCAAGGAATAACTGAAAAAATCTTAGAAAAAATTAGTTAATTTGTCATTTTAATTTTTATTTCAGCCAGAGGCTGATCCGTCCTCTGGCGGAAGAAATTAAAAATTAGAAATTTATGAACAGTCAAAAGCTCACAAAAGAAGCACTATCTGTAATAGAATCTTATAAAAATTTATCTATTGGTAATTGTAAGATTCTTTGTCCATATTTTAACAATCGCCGATCCGGAGTCCGTGGCGCTCTTCGAGTTCTCATTGGCAAAGGTACACCACAAGAAATTGAAGAAGAGGCTGTTCTGTTTGCCTTGCGAGAAAAAATTGATTTAAAAAAATTAAATGAACAAGATTTAAAAAAGTTTTTAGTTGATCATAATCTTGGAATTGATTGTTCGGGTTTTGTTTATCATGTGCTTGATGCGGAATTAAAAGCACAAAATAAAGGTGGATTAAAAAAATACCTAAAACGCCCTTGTATAAAAAATCTTATTAGAAAATTAATCTCTAAACTCCGCCCAGTTGAAAACACCGGCGTAGCAACTTTTAATAACGATATAAATACTGGAGAAATAAAATTATCTGATATAAAACCTGGCGATATGATAATAATGATGAATACTGGCTTGAAGAATGACATGCATCATATATTGTTGGTTGAGTCTATCCTGAACGAAGTGAAGGATCTTTCGAAGCCAAGACCTAACAACAAACCTAGATCTAATGTAGCCGAAAATTTAGACTCTCCGAAAGATTCTTCAGTCGCCTCGAGGCTCCTTCAGAATATTTTTTACACACACTCCTTCCAATTTACCACCGACGGTCAATACAACCATGGGATTAAACATGGAGAAATAAAAATTATAAATCCTAATAAAAATATTTTGGATCAAGTTTGGAGTGAGGTTGAAACGCATAACCATGCCAAGATGGCAAAGGAATTGAAGATTAAAAGAATCAAAAATTAAATTTGACAAGCAGTAAAAAATATAGGATAATGTAGATATGAGTAACAAAACTATTTGCGACAATTGTAAAAAAACAAAAACCAACAAAACTCGTGATGGCTGGTTTAATATTTCAGTGGACACAAGTCATAGATCTTATGAAGAATACGGCTTAAAATCAACTTATAATCGCTGGGATCTTTGCCCCAAATGTTCAAATTATAAAATACCAAAAATATTAATTACCCTAAATGAAAAATAATATGGAGGAAACAAGTAAAAAAGAAATTTTAGAAGCCATAAGTTTATTTGCGTCAAATGTTGATCAAAGATTCGATACACTAGAGGCAAAGATGGAAAAAGGCTTTGCCGACATTCGTGCCGAAATTAAAGAAGTTAAAGTGGAGTTATTGGCTAAAATTGATGCACTTGATAAAAGATCCGACGAAGATACATGTGCTAATATGACTGATTATTTAAAATTAAAGGTCCGAGTAGAAAAATTAGAAAAACATTTTGGTCAAGTACAACCAGCTTAAATCAAAAATAAAGTCAATAAAAAAATACGTATTACAATACGTATTTTTTATTTACGTAATGAATTACGTAACCATTTTATTTTAAAATTGTTCCTTAATCCTTATTCCTTATTCTTTATTCCTTTTTCTAAACCTCTCAAACTATCAATCATGATAATCTAAGGGATTCAGCCGAAATACTTCAGCTATCCCCTCCTGTGAAAGAACATCATTGAGGATCGTCTGGAAATTCAATTTCTCCATTTCGAAAACGTGAGGCCAACGAAGACACCTTCTCTATTTTCTCGATTTGATCTATTGGAAGAATGGCTAGAACTTCTTCCAATAAACTAGCGGTGAATTCGTCACTGATCTCTTGAGATGTCTTCTTCTTATCAACCATTTTCTCCTCCTATAAATCCACCGGTTTGGGAATCCGTCTCGTCTCGAATTCCTCTCTCACCATGGCAACAGGATCACGATTCGGCTCAGCACATCTGGGACATTGCGTTGCTGTAACAACGTACTCCTGACCACAGATTACACAACTCTTGAACTGAGTCATCTCACCCTCCCATTAGCTTATGGACTGCTTCTTGGCCTACCCCTACAAAAAGCATGATAGTGACTATAAGGACAGCCGCATGAATCATTCCATCTGACCCTTCTTGGAGCAATTTGGCCTCACCAGGATATTCTTCCTGTATTTTGCCCTGCTGTAGGTTCACCGCCAGAGCATGGCAAAAAAGTGAGAGAAAGATGCAGGCCATGAACAACACAGCCGTCACAATCATAAACCAATGAAACCAAGTCATCTTATCCTCCCAACTGATTTAATGAACAATTAACCGACTTTATAAACCAAATATTACTCCAAAACATACAAAAAGTCAAGCTATTGATTTATCTAGTCTTTTCTGCTATAATACTCTCACAATATGCTAATATCTACTGAATCATTAGACTTACTAAAAACAGCCATTGGTTTTGGGCTTTTTTCGTGTTTTACAGCTTTTTTATGGGCACCAGGTCTAATTAAGTTTCTTTACAAATATAAAATCACTCGCCGGACTGAATATGATGCAACACTTAATGTTCAAAAGAAAGCCGGCACTCCTATTATGGGTGGGCTTTTGATAATCGTAACGGTAGCTATACTTACATTTATTTTCAACTGGGAACGTGAATTTACGTGGATGCCAATTGGTGTAATGCTTTTGGCCGCCTCTTTGGGAGGTGTGGATGACTTATTAAATATTTTTGGCAGAAAACGCCGAAATAGAAATCTAAAACAAATTCTAAAATTAATCCGCGTACACAAAGATTGGAAACAACGCATCTGGCTCGCTGTCACTTTACCATGGGCATTATTTAAACGCTCGTCTTTGTGGCTCGGTTCCCATCCTGGTAAAGGCGTACACGTTCATGAAAAATTATTATTACAATTTGTCGCTGGCGCAATTACAGCTTGGTGGATTTATTTCAAACTGGGTGAACGCTGGCAAGAAATTTTTATTCCCTTTGATGGTTATATAAATATTGGCTGGTGGATAATTCCCTTAATTATTTTCTTTGTCATGTTCACAGCCAATGCCGTCAATGTCGCTGATGGCATGGATGGACTCGCTGGTGGATCTTTGACTGTAACTTTTTCCGTCTTACTCTTAGTTAGCTGGCTAACTGGTTATCATGAAATGGCAATTTTAAATGCCATGGTTGCCGGTGCTTTAATTGCTTATACTTATTTCAATATTAAACCGGCTAGATTTCAAATGGGTGATGTCGGTTCGCTGGGTTTGGGCGCATTATTGGCTATTAACGCGATTGTTATAAACAAAATGTTACTACTTCCCTTTCTCGCTTTTATTTTTTATATAGAATTAACTAGTGTAGTTATTCAAGTCTTTGGCAGATATTTGTTAGGCCGAAGAATTTTCAAAATGGCACCAATTCACCACCACTTTGAACTCCGTGGTTGGAGCGAAGAAAAAACTGTGATGCGTTTTTGGATAATGCATTCGGCGGTGGTGTTATTGGGATTGTGGATCGCCTTATACTAATAATTATGGAAAATAGTGAAAAAAGAAAACCTAGAGAAATTTTAGAAGACAAAGACTTAAATGTTGGGCCACTTTCCGAAGAAGAAGTCGATTTTTACCATGAACAAATGCGCAATCTTCATACATCTGAATGGCAAAGAAATAATCTATGTAATGACCCCAGCGATCCGGCCTGTCAAGTTGATAAATTTGATCTTAGAGAAACTATTTGTGTTCGTGATCAAAAAAAATTACTTGCTATGATTAATACATTGACAGTTAAAGCAGAAAATTTTTCTGAAGTCTGTGCTCTATTTCCAAAATATGCAGATGTAATTAACACTTCTGAACAAAATGTTCAAAAGGAAAAATTGGTAGAAAAACCAGATTATAGACTTTGTTTTTCTATCACAGCCTCAAGGACTTCCCAAGGTGGTGGTTATTCAGTATCTACGGAAAGCGGAGAAAAAATACCACTGGCGACTTTTCTTCTACAACAAATTCCCAAAGACAATCAACGCATAATTGCCTTTAGTTGTTTTGGCAATGTAAATGATGACATTGATACTGGCAACCCCGAACAAATGCTTGCTTTTTACCAAAAAAATATTCAAGGTGCTTATGAAGATGAGTCTAAAGACTCTGCCCGAGCTTTGGGGGCTACTTGGACACACACCAAAGCTGGTAATGCTCTAGAAGCAGGCATACTTTTAAACTCCAGACCCAAAGACAAATTAGGTGGACAAGCCAATGTACTCTGCGCTTATCCCCGTAATGAAGAAGAAGCAAAATTATTTGATGATATCAGACAAAAAAGGCAAGCTGGAGAAATACAATATGTCTTAGAAAATGGAAATATTATTTTTACTGATATTGCGGTATAAAATATGTCATATTTAAAATGGAAAGAACAAATTATTTCAAACTTCTCTCCCGAGAATATTAATTCCCTATATGACCAGGGCTTTTTGTTTGGACGTAACGGTAAGGGTGCAATGTATCAGACTAGAAGTTTGCGAATTGATTTGAGTAAATTTGAACTTTCTAGTGAGAATAGACGTATTTTAAGAAAGACTGAAAGTATAAAATTAGAAATTGAAAAATTACCAATGAAAAACTATCATTGGTCTATTGGAAAACTTGCAAAAGACTTTTACGATAAAAAATTCGGTGATGGTACATTTAGTGCTAATAAAATTAAGGAATTACTTACTGATAAAGAAAAAAGTAACTTTAATAGGGTATTTATTTATGCACTTAAAATAGGATATTGTATTTGTCTAGAAACTGACGAAATAATCCATTACAGCTATCCATTTTATGCAAACAATAATACAGGAGGACCGACGGGAATGATGATGATGACAAAAGCCGTTGATTATGCAAAAGAAAGCAACAAGCAATACATCTACCTCGGCTCTGCCAAAGACGCCAAAGCCAAATACAAACTCCAATTCAAAGGACTGGAGTGGTTTGATGGTAAAAAGTGGAGTGAGGATTTAGATGAACTTAAAAATATTTTGAAATAAGTATGGATATAAGTGACAAAAAATTCAAAAAAGTCCAAGAAAAAGCCGAACAAGAATATAAAAATATAAATTCTGTCTTTTGTCCATTTTTAAAAAAAGATATCTCTTTTAATGCAAAAGGGCTTGAACATATTAAATTTAAAGGAAGAAATAAAGCACGTTCCAGAGAGGATCAATATATAAGATTAAAATGTTTACCTCTTGCAAATAAAATACTAGAACTTTCACACACTTTACAGGGACACCAAGAAAGAAATGAGATGGTAAAAGAAAAAAGCAAGAGATGGAGCCATAAAATGAAATCGGTAAACTATTTTGAATTTGTAGCAGTAGTAGGAGATGTTAGAGTAAGAGTAATTATTAAAAAAGTAGAAGGAGGAGAACTTCATTTTTGGAGTATAATTCCTTTTTGGAAAATGGATATATATGGTAAACGCCTCATTCACAGTGGAAACCCAGGCGAAGACTAACAAAAAACCACCACGTATGTGATGGGTTATTGTAGTGCCGTGCTACGGTTTAACAAGTATTGACCGTGAGAGGGCCGAAGCCCTACACGAGCACTAAATATAATATACCATAAAACAAGAAAAAAGTCAAGGTTACTCAAAATCTTATCCCCAATCAAATTATCAATAAGTAATATGGAACCAGGAACACCAAAACAAGAACATGAAAAATCTGAAGAAAAAATTAAAATTCAATTTCTTAGTGAATTTGAATTAGATAGACAAAAAAATGAACTAGATCCTAATTTTGAATTTAATCAAAATGATAAAACTTACTATATTGAAAGCAAAAGAAGAATACTTTTAAAAAACCCTTGCATTAGAATGGATTATGGTAATAAAGTTTTATTTTTAAAAATTATTTTCTATGAAGGAATTACTTCTTCAGATAAAGGAAGTTTTCACTGTAGTACACATGTAGTAAATAAACCAAATAGCAAAAAAATAACAGGGCAAACCACGGAAGTATATTCAAAAGTTCAAGAAATAATTACAAAACACATACAAAAACATAAAGAAAAAGCTATTTATAGAATTTCCACGACAAACAAAAATATGTGTATATGGGCGCTTACAAAAGGAAGAAATATTTTTGATTGGAATGAAATAACAATAAGAGATAAGAATGACAAACAAATAGATCCTGAAAACTTTATAGAAAATTTTGATGACACAGAAATAACAGAAGCTGAATTCAATACAATAATTACACCAACAGAAACTAATTAAATTAAATTTAAAAATCTGAAATCTGAAACCAAAAAAAAATATCCTTCCGAAGCTCTCGGAGAGCGAAGGAGGATCCACTTCATCGGAATCTGTGGAGTTGCCATGTCAGCTCTTGCTTTGGCTATGAAAAAAGCAGGTCACACCGTAACCGGATCTGACAAAGGAATCTATCCACCAATCTCTACTTACTTAAAAGAAAGTGACGTTGATTATTATACTGGCTGGCATCCGGAATTAATGAGTAAAGATGGTAATCCTGATTTAGTTGTAGTTGGAAATGTCGCTGGATCAACTAATCCTGAATGGATTTATACCCAAGAAAATAATCTGGAATATGTTTCTTATCCAGAACTGATTGAAAGATTTTTTATAAAAGAAAATTCTATTGTTTGTGCTGGAACCTATGGCAAATCTACTAGTACTGCTATTTTAACCTGGCTATTTCGTGAACTTAATTATGATCCAAGTTATATGTTTGGCGGAATTAGCTTGAATAATATGTCAGCTGCAGAACTTACTGATTCACTAGTGGAAAATCCTTCGACTAAGCTCAGGACGAGTTATTCTATACTCGAAGGCGATGAATACAAAAGCTCACGCTGGGACAATGGTCCAAAATTTGCTCACTATTCCCCTACTCATTTATTATTAACTTCAGTAGTTTGGGATCATGCTGATGTTTATCCGACAGAACAATCATATATAGATGCTTTTGCAAACTTACTTAAGAATATGCCGGAAAATGGTTTGGTTGTTTTATCGGCAAAAGTAATTCATGACGAGCCACAATTAGCAAAATTACCAAAATCAAAAATAGTGACCTACGGAAAAACAGAAGACAATGATTATCAATATAAGAATGTAAACACAACCAAAGACGGCCTAAGCTTCGACATTTGCCACAATTCCAACATCTACAACATTACAACAAACACCATCGGTGATTATATGGCTGATAATATGACCGGTTGTTTTGCCTTGGCTCACAGCATGGGAATTGAGCCAGAAAAAATTATTAAACATCTGGCCAGTTTTAAAAATATCAAACGCCGACTAGAAAAAAAATATGATGCAGGTGTTACTGTTTTTGACGACATTGCCCATTCTCCCAAAAAAGCCGAGGCAGTATTAAGGTCTCTGTGTCAAATTTATTTCAAACCCCGACACGGTGAGAAATCTGTTGAAGTATCTGCTGACGAAATACAAAAATTAGATATATCACAAAATACAAACTCTCCGAAAGATTCCTCGTCGCCCTCACGCGAGCTCGGACTCGCTCGGAATAAACTTATAGCCATCTTTGAGCCAAACTCTGGCAATCGTCAACCTGAATCTATTCCTGGTTATGATAATGCATTTGTCGATGCTGATGAAGTTATAATTCCAAAATTAACACACATAAAACGCGACCCAAGCAAACCAGCGCCGATTGATGGAGAAAAACTTGCAGAAGTGATTAGCAAGACTCATGATAATGTCCAATATATTGATGATGATGAAAAATTGCTTGATTATTTAGTTAATAACACAAAGACTGGTGATGTTGTTGTGTTTTTAGGAAGCCATGGCTTCCGCGGAATGATTGATGAGTTGGTATCTACACTGTCATCCTGAGTGAAACGAAGGATCTTTCTCACGAAAAATATTTTTAATTCACCATATATAGATTCTAAAAAATACGCAATAAGAAAGATTCTTCACTGCGTTCAGAATGACAAAAAATTATGAAAATACCAAACCAAGCAAAAAAAGTATTCACCGGAGTAATTTTTGATGTCTACCAATGGGAACAAGAAATGTTTGATGGTAGTAAAGCAACTTTTGAAAGAATACACCGAGCGCCATCAGTTGAGTGCATTGCAATTGTTGATGATAAAATAATTACTTTGGAACAAACCCAACCAAATAGGGACTGGTATCCCAGTCTACCAGGCGGAAGAATTGATGAAGGCGAACAACCAGCCGAGGCAATTACTCGAGAACTTTTGGAAGAAACTGGTTATACTGCAGAATCATTTGAGCTCTATAGAGAATATACTGGAAATTCAAAATTATATTTTCCTGAATATATATTTATTGCTAGAAATTGCAAAAAGACATCTGAACAAGATATAGATGGGGGTGAAAAAATAAATGTAAAACTATCTACATTTGATGAATTTCTAGATATGTTTCGTGATACAAACTGTGCAACATCAATTTATTTAAAATCTGAAATATACGAAGTACTGCTTGATGATAATGAAAAAGAAAAATTAAAACAAAAACTTTTTGGAAAATAAAATCTACTGAGATATCTCAGTAGGTATCTCAGTAGATAATAATTCAAAAACTCCCAGAGTATTTCTGGCAAAGAAAAACATTTAACTAATTTTTATAAAAAATTTGATTTTAAATCGGCCGGCATAACTAAATCTGGTGGTATAAAACTTTTAAAAAAATAAAATAAACTCTGATACAATTTTCTATGCTTGAAAAAGGGATCCCTCCACTTCGGTCGGGATGACAAAATGAAAAAACACAGATCATTTCTAATCTGTGTAATCCATTTAAAATCAATATAATCAGTGTATTATTTACCTTCATCCACAATCTCTGCCTGAACTTCATCCCCCAATTCGGTAACAAGCAAAGAAATACCACAAACATTACACTCAATCACCTGATCTTTTGCTAAATTAGGATAAATGGACAAATCAACCTCATTTTTACACTCTGGACAAATTAGTTTCATAGTAGTAAAGTTAATATTAAAGTGCATATATTTTACAATAAAGATAATAAAAATGCAAGAGTACACCTTATCACCTCACCACCATATCACTTTATCACGTGATTGGGTGATAGAGTGATAAAGTGATTAAGTGAACAAATTATGAAAACAATCCAAATGCCATATTCCAGGTTGGCCCAGGCGCTAGGGATAAAAGATGTTTATCTCAAACGCGAGGACGAACACAAATATGGTTCACATAAGGGCAGATCAATTCCACCCATGGTCAAAAAATATTTTAAAGATGACGGGATAACTAATTTTGTCATTTCTTCTTCCGGTAATGCCGCTCTGGCTGCCATCCATGCTGTTCAAGTCCATAACTCAAATAATCCAAGCAAATTAAAACTAAAAGTCTTGCTAGGACAAAATATAGATCCAAATAAGTTTAAACGTCTTTTAAAAACCATCAGTGACGTTAATGTTAGTATTGAACAAGTAGAACGCCCCAAGCAAATGGCTTTTCAAATGGATAAAGAAGGGCTTGCTAAAAATCTGCGCCAATCAACTGATGATAATGCCCTTACAGGATATTTTGAACTGGCTGAAGAGTTAGATAAAATTCCTAATCTTGGCGCAATCTTTATCCCCACATCTTCTGGCACCACTGCCCAAGCTTTAGGTGAAGCATTTTTTGAGCAAGATTATTTAAAACTAAAACAAAAACCCCAAATCCACGTTATTCAAACTACCACCTGCAATCCCATAGCTTCGATGATTGTAAAAGATGAATCGGTGTCATCATCCCCAACTGATTCAATAAAATCAATCGCTGGTGCCATAGTAGATAAAGTTGCCCATCGTAAAGATAAAGTTGTAGAATTAATAAAAAAATCCGAAGGTGCTAGCTGGATTGTAACTAATGAAGAAATAAAAGAGGCTCAAAAATTAGTAAAACAAACTACGGGTTTACAAATCTCCACCAACAGCGCTCTATCTGTCGCTGGATTAAAAAAAGCCAAAGATAATGGCTTTGATTGGGGTGACGGTGTGGTTGTTTGCTTGGTTACTGGGATGTAATTAGTGTGCGACCATCTTCCAGGCAACACTAAACACTATAGGTAAAATTAAAAACAAAATTAGCCAAATCATAATACTAATCCAGACAAGCTTAAAGCTTGTCTTTTTTGATAATTTTTTTATTGGCAAAGGAATTTTGGTCACATAACCTTTTTTCATTTTATAAAACAAATGTGGAATAAAAAATGTTTGTATCCCCGCAAATACGCACCAAACTGATGGGCTATCTTGCAAAACATTAAAACTAGCAATAATATCTGATGAACAAACAATACCAGCTTTGTTTACAAAAGCTGACAAAAAAGCATAAGTAATAGATAATAAAAATGAAATATTTAAAACAGCAAAAGGCATCAAAAATAATAATCTTTTATTCTCATGTACCGGACTAATCTTTCTCACGTAAAAAATACAAACATTCCAATATATAAACAAAATCATCCAGGCACTAGCCCAGATAATATGGGAATTACCTCTCACCCAAAAATGATAATTTTCAAAAGCCATGTCATTCAAGAACATACTCAACCCAACCAAAGCAATTAGAAAAACAAAAATCTTACTACCAAAATTTATTTTAACCAAAACTTCAAACCCTTTCATTAAAAAATATATGCAAGAAATAGAAATAATTAATCCTATTTTGTAAAGTATCTGATTTCCGGTATAAATAGCGAAGAATTCCATAATCTGATGACCACCAATACAGAGATAGCCAATTGTTGTATATTTGAAAAAAGAAATTAGCCTTTTGTTTGCAAAAGTTTTTTTGATTTTAGTCTTGGTATTATTCCAAACATATTTCCACCAAGAATAACTACAGCCACTGACTATAACTGAACCAACAACTAATGAAACTTCTTTGCTATAACACATAATTTTTTATTAATTACAAAGCCACACCCACACTCACAATATTCTCTCCACTTTCTAAATTGCTTCTCTCCCCTTTTTTAATATAATAATTTTCTTGCAAATCAAATCTTGCTTCAGTCAACAAACTCTCTAGTTCATCTAGATCAAAACCATGATAAAAACGCTCACCTAAAATCTTTCCTTCTGAATTTTTGTATGGAACAGTAAAATCTTTTTCCCATTTTTTATATTTTCCTTTTTCCACCTGCTCACTCCCCCACTTTCCTAATAAATTCCAATTAGTCATAACAACTTTTCCACCTGGTTTTAAAACTCTTCGCATCTCAGACAAGGCTTTCAATCTATCTTCGGCATTGGCTAAATGATGAAAAGCAGCAATTGAATAAATAATATCATAACTATCATCAGGAAATGGCAACTCGCGCATATCACCAACTGCAAAATCAACCCCAGAAAATTTTTCTTGGGCTTTTTTTATTAATTCCTCACTCTGATCTAAGCCAACATAATGAATTGACATACCATCAAAAAGTTGGTATAATCTACCATTACCACACCCTAGGTCTAAAACTTTATTACCATTTCTGGTATACTTAGCGAGCGGTTTTAAATCATCCCACAGGTATTGGCGGGTACTACTAAATTCTTGAGCAAAATTATTATAAATTGACATAGAATAAATAATTATCCGTTAAAATCTGCTATGATCTGCTAACATCTGCTGTATAAATCGCGATTTGTACAGCAGATTAAAACAGATAAAAGCAAATTTTAGCAGATAATTCTAATTGACAACCTGTTTTATGACCAATAAAGAAAATTTTGAAAATATTATTCTAGAAATAATAAAACGAAATCCTTCTTCAAAGGCTGAGTTTGATGATACTCGCAGAAAAGTTTGTGGAAAGCTAAAAACAACTCAACCATCAAATCGCAACCTATTACAATCATATCAAAATTTAGTGAAAAAGAAAAGAGTAAAAGCTGACAAACAGCTAGAATTATTTATGCGTAAAGCTGGGATCCGTACTCTATCTGGTGTCGCCATTATTACCTCATTAACAAAACCTTATGCTTGTCCAGGAAAATGCATTTACTGTCCTAGTGAAGCGCGCATGCCAAAAAGTTATTTATCTTCCGAACCAGCTGCAGCCAGAGCTTTAGACCTAGCTTTTGATCCATATGAACAGATGATCAAACGCATCGACATGCTCCGAAGATCGTCTCACCCGACTGATAAAATTGAATATATTATCAAGGGTGGTTCATGGAATTATTATCCTTTGAAATATCAGTATTGGTTTATATTGGAGTCGTTTCGTGCTGCCAACGGTCGTCGCCAACATTGTCATCCCGAGCGACCTGCTGAAAGACAGGGAGTCGAGGGATCCCTTTCCGAGGCACAGAAAAGGGATTCCTCGATTACGGACTCATTTCATTCGTCCTCCACTCGGAATGACATTGTGGACGAACTAAAAAAAGAACAAACCTACAACGACCACCATGCTAAACACAAAATCATCGGCCTCACCCTAGAAACCCGTCCCGACCTCGTCACCCCAGAATCAATCCACCACATGCGACAAATGGGCTGTACTCGTATTGAACTTGGCCTGCAAGCGCCGGATGATAAAATTTTAAAATTAACAAAACGCGGACACACAGTTCAGCAGTTTAAAGACGCAATGTTTTTGCTACGTCAAGCTGGCTTTAAGGTTGACCTACACTTTATGCCAGACTTGCCCGGCACAACGGCCAAACATGATGTGGAAATGTACAAAATGTTATTTTCTGATCCGGGATTCAAACCTGACATGGTAAAAATATATCCCTGTACTGTTATCAAGTCGGCTCCGCTTTATAAATGGATGAAAGATGGTAAATACAAACCATACTCTGAAAAAAAATTATTTGAGGCAATAATAGAAATGAAGTCTGCAACTCCCCGCTACTGTCGAATCTCTCGGCTTATTCGCGATATTCCTACACCTGATATTGAAGCTGGAAATATGATTACAAATTTGCGTGAATACTTGAGCGCTGAAATGAAAAAACGAGGGCTGAAATGTGAATGTTTACGATGTCGAGAAGTAGGACACCAAACCAATACCCCCTCTGACTCCCCCTTATCAGGGGGAGAGCGTCTCCCCCCTAGCAAGGGGGGAACAAGGGGGGTGTTATCCGTAAAACCAAAATTGTTTATTGATAAATACGAAACTATTGGTGGTGATGAATACTTTATAAGCTACGAAGATAATAAACGGCAAGTTGTTTTTGCATTCTTACGTCTTCGTATACCAAAAGAATTTAGCACGTCCCTTCTCCTTAACAAGGAGAGGGACAGGGTGAGGCCAATCACAGATAAACTCCCCGAAATAAAAAACTCCGCTTTCATTAGAGAATTACATACTTACGGCCAAATGTTAGAGATTGGCAAACAAGACCCCGTAAAACTCGCTGACACTCGTCACGGGGCAAGTAAAAAAGCCTCTCAACACAAAGGTCTGGGCAAAAAACTTGTTCTTGAAGCTGAGAAAATTAGTAAGAAAAATGGTTTTGAAAAACTCGCTGTGATTTCTGGTGTTGGTGTGCGGGGGTATTATCGGAAACTGGGATATAGGAAGAATGGGACGTATATGGTAAAAACCTTATAAAAAATGTGTCATTGCGAGGAACGAAGCGATAGCGTAGTGACGAAGCAATCCCAGTGCATTAGCAACGTTCTCACTAAGATGAGATTGCTTCGTCACCCCTTATTTCATAGGACTTCCTCGCAATGACACGGAAAAACAAAAAATCCGCTTAAATAAGCGGTTTTTTGTTTAAAATATGTAAATTTTACGATTATCCTTGTATGTATTATAGCACATTTTGGGGGTTTTGTCAAGGACCCATTATAGCTCATAAATAATGTTACCGAAACACTAGCGGATAGTTCATAAATCGGTTACTATGGTTGTCTATGAATATGACAACCAAAAAAGACATTTTTAAGTCACATCTTGCCGAGTGGTTGGCAATAAGGGGAGACCG
>JBDRSF010000016.1:0-2771 GCA_043825135.1 Candidatus Magasanikiibacteriota bacterium | reverse complement strand
TGAATTGTTTACGTCTCCCATTTTTACGCCAACGAAATCTTGATTAGGTTTATCAACTGTTAAATTAGTAAAATTCCTGGTCAATCCAACAGCCAAGTAATTTACTGTGGTCAGTGTAGCATTAGAGGAATAAAATTTCCACGAAAAGGTCGGTCTGCCATCTATTCGTAATAGAGTAAATTTTTTAAGCATTATCAAATCGGATACTGATATTGATAAATTGGAATTAAAATCCGCGGCAATTATTTTAAAAATATTGGTCAATTCTGTACCTAATGTATGTTTTTTAATGTTTATTAAATCCGAAACGGTAACTCCTTTGGAAGAATAATTATCATCTTTAAAGATTCTCACAACATAATCTCCTCCAGCAGTAACTCCGGTAAACTCATAAAAACCATTTACATCAGTTGTGGTAGTAGCTATCGTACCAATATTATCTTCTAATGTCACAATAGCATTTGAAACAACCTTCACCCCATCATAGTATTTTACTGTACCTGAAATTGCGTAAGTCGTTGTGGGTGCAGGATTAACGGCCTGAAGTGCATTTTGTGCATTAATTCTTTTACCTGAAACAGTTTTTCCAGATAGGGATGGTATACTATCACCAGTTGTTAAAATTATATTTTTTACTTCTGTTAATGTAAGATTAGGATTGAATCCCTCAATTAAAGCTGCAAGACCTGCTACATGTGGGGTAGCCATTGAGGTACCAAGATAGTAATCATACTTCTCGTCTGTTCCATCGCTGAATTTGGTTATATTTATATTATCCACTAAACAGCCAGTATATGCAATCGATTCATCCGTAAGCCATGTAAATCTAAATTTAAAATTACTAATTGCAAAGTTTGATAATGATTTTTCTTCTAACCATATATTTAAACCGGAGTAAGCGTCTTGGATAACCCAAGACGAACCATCCCAAAAAGATAACACTATTCCATCATATCCAGCTTCAGAATCACAAAAAACTTCAAAATTCAAAGAACTGTTTGGTTTTCCACTTAAATTGATCACTAATGAATCTATGTTTGATAGAATGTTATTTTGATAATTACCCCAGTTTGCATAATCCCCCAAAATAGCTTTGATTGACCCATCATTTAAAATTTTTGTTCCCCATGTATAACTTCCAGATTGAGTAAATTTAGATCCAATATTTGGAGGCATTACCCCTTCAAAATCTTCACTCATTATAATTGAATCTGCAACAGTACTATAAATATTCGTCCCAGGAGCACCAACATCAACAGATATTGCTCCATAGTCAGAAAATGAAGCCAAAGCATCATTTTGATCTGTGGCGGCAACAACAATTATATTTTCTAAACCTGGTCCAATTGGCGTATCGATTTTAAACCCATCTGGATAACTCTTGTGAGCATCTACGCCATCATCATGATTATAACCAGCATTTCCAGCAGCTACTACAAATAATCCAGGAAAATCTTTTATCGCGTTATACATAGCAATATCATAATGCTCACCAGAAGTACTATAACTTCCCCAACTTGCATTTATGACTTTCGCTCCATTTTGTTTTGCAAAATTAATACTTTTTACATTGTCTGATGTTGTCAAAGAAGACTTCAATGCCATTATCTTTGCATTTGGTGCAACACCTATAATACCTTTTCCATTGCCTTTTACAGCAGAAATAGTGCCTGCAATATGAGTACCGTGTGAGCTATTTGTAGGTAAAGGTGTTTTATCGTTATCTTCATAATCATAACCATGATTACAACCCCCCAATGCATTACCATTTTCATCCTTACAGTTTAATCCATTCCACATATTATCAATCAAATCAGGATGGTTATAAGCCACACCACTATCAATAACGGCCACTATAACAGAGGCATTTGTTCCTTCATTTATTGTCCATGCTTCAGGTGCATCAATATCAGCGTCAGGAGTACCAGCAACAACTCCACCACTATATGAATATCCATTTATTGTCTGCCCTATATTATCTAATCCCCATAATTGATCACGGCTAGTGTCATTTGTTGGAATAGATGTTGGATAATATTGATAATTAGGCTGAGCATACTCAACATTTGGATCATTTTTTAATTCTGCTATTTTTTGCTCAACAGTCTTAGTATCCTTAATTCTTAAAACTGAAATATTATTTTTTCTCAAATCTTCTTTGGTCTCTAATAATTTAGAACTAATAAACTTTAGTGCCTTAGATCTGCCAGCAGTAGTGTTTAAATTAATCTTAGTATCTTTATACTTCACTAAAATTTCTCCAGCAACATAATCCTCCCTTGTGTTCAACTTGGTGGAAATATTTTTTTGAGAATATAATTGTTCTAAAATATCTGAATAACTAGTACCGATATCATTATTAATATATTTTTCCAAATCAACTTTTTTGTCCATATCAACCTCACTCCAGTCAACAATATCCCTTACTGTCTTTTGGAATTCATCCCCGCTGTATGTATCAAAATTCTTGATTGATAGATCAGAGGCGGTTGCTTGATATGGTGAAATTATTGTTCCAAAGGCAAGAGAAAAAATAGTTATAAATGCAAAAAAAGACCTCTTACTTCTCTTAGAAAAAATCGGATTTCTCATATGTGTTTAGTAATTACTTAATTTTGACAAAATCGTAGTTTTAGCAAAGCTAATATACAATATTATTTAACAAAATACTATACCACAAACTCACTTCTTTGTCAAGCCTATGTATATCTTACAATATATCACTAAAAAAATCAATGTTATATAAAATAACTAATTTTCTTGAAATGTTT